>JANLXK010000322.1:0-15695 GCA_031365045.1 Gemmatimonadota bacterium
CCGTTTGGCGCGGACGGTCCGCGTCAGGGCCGAGATCATGCGCTGCAATCGATCGAGATCTGCCAGGTACGGGTCGATCATTGCGGCCTCGACGAAATGGCGGGCACGGGCGCAGAGTAGGTGACCCTCCAGCTCTGTCGCTGAACCCATGGCGATATCGAGGAATCGTGCGAATTCCCGATCCCCATTTCGCCCGCAGCCTTCGGCGATGTTGGCGGGGATGGATCCGGCCGCGCGAGTCACTTGACTGCGAAGTCCATAGAGTTCCTCCCGGGGGAAGCCCGTGACGAGATCATACACAGCGACCTGAAGTCGGTGTGCGAGCTGCCAGACTTCCAGCCGCTTGAAATCCTGCATCGGAACCTCGATCGTTTAGGATCGATATTCTATGAGAGTTCTCCGGCATTCGCGTCATCATTCAAGCGCATCGCGTCCTTATTCGGCGGAGCTATCATTCCGGGCGGAATGGCCAGCAGCCAGTAGCCAGGAGCCAATAACCAGGAGCCAGTAGCCCAAGCATGGCGACACCTTCGCTCACCGAACACACCCTTACCGGCGTCCTCGGCGACATCCTCATCTCCGTCCGCGCCGCCGGCCGTAAATCTCCTCGCCCCGCCGTCGTCCTCCTCCACGGCTTCAAGGGTTTCCGCAGCTGGGGCTTCTTCCCGCCCCTTGCCGACCGGCTCGCCAAGGCCGGATTTACGGTCGTCACCTATTCGGCGAGCGGTAGCGGCGTCGATGCGGCGGGGGAGTTCGCCTTCCCCGATCGCTTCGGCCACAACACCTACTCGGCCGAGCTCACCGACCTTCGTACCGTCCTCACCGCCCTTCGCAGCGGTGAACTCGGCACGGCGCCACCCACCAAACTTGGCCTGATGGGACATTCGCGCGGCGGCGGGATCGCGATCCTGCAGGCGGCCAAGGACCCGCGGGTCGATGCCCTCGTCACGTGGGCCACGATCGGTCTGGTCGATCGGTGGAGTGCGGGGGCCAAGGCCGACTGGCGCGCCCGCGGACGCCTCGATGTGGTGAATTCCCGCACCCACCAGGTGCTGCCGCTCTACCTCGAAGTACTCGAGGAGGTCGAGCAGCAGAAGGGGAACCGCCTCGACCTCGAGATGGCGGCACGCGAGGTGAAGGCTCCCTGGCTCCTCCTTCACGGTGAGGAGGACGAGAATGTGCCGAGCGGTGAGTCGGAACGGCTCTACGCGGCCAACGGTCTCGCCACGAGCGACCTCAAGATCGTGAACGGGGCGGGGCACACCTTCGGCGCGAAGCATCCGATGGAGGGGATCCCCGAGACCCTCGAGCGCACGATGCAGGCGACTCTCACCTGGTTCGGCACCCACCTCACTTGACCGGCGCGGTCTGGGTCGGCACGTTGCTCCGTATGCCGATCTTCGACTATCAGTGCAGCGCCTGCGAGAACCGGTTCGAGCAGCTGGTCCGCTCGGACACCAAGGTCGCCTGCCCGTCGTGCGGAGGCGCCAAGGTCACCAAGCTCCTCTCCGTCCCGGCCCCCGCGTCCGGCGGTGGGAAGCGGACCGACTTCAGCGCCCTCGGTCCGCCCAAGAGCGGCGGGTGCTGTGGCGGTGGCTGCGGAGGTCACTCGCACTGAGCGCCATCGGGCGCCTCGCGGCGCATCTCCGGGAGCATCCTCCCACGGCGGCGGCCGAGCCCGAGCGGCTCCTGGCCGCCGTTGCGCTCTGTGTGGTGCCCGATCCCGACGCTGTCCTCATCATCCAGCGCGCCCCCTATCCCGACGATCCCTGGTCGGGACATATGGGACTTCCGGGCGGGCGACGTGAGCCCGCAGACGACGACCTCGTTGCCACCGCCATCCGCGAGACCGCGGAAGAACTCGGCGTCCGGCTCGACCGGTCGATGCTGGTGGGCCCGCTCGAGGACGTGTTTCCCCGCACACGCGTCGCCTCTCCCTTCCTGGTACGTCCCTTCCTTTTCTGGTTGCCCGCCCGCCAGGCGCTGACGCTTTCGGATGAAGTGGCGTCCGCCGAGTGGCTCCCGTTGGCCCGGCTCCTGGACCCGGCCATCTACCAGACGATGACGCTGACCGTCGGCGGGAACTCGCGGACCGTGCCCGGGTACGCGCTCGATGCCGACCGATTCATCTGGGGGATGACGGAGCGGGTGCTGACGCCGGTGCTCGAGGTCCTTCGGGGGTAGGGCCGAGGCTAGGGCCACCAGAGGCACGTAAACCCCGAAACCCCGAAATTGTCCGATGGCCCTTCGGGGCTTTGGGGTTTCCTCGCGATCCTTTCCCGGACAGGGATGGCGGCCCTTGACGAATTAGCCATAGCATATATAATATTTAGCTATGACTAAATCGTTGGTCGCGGCCAGGGCGCCGTCGGCGCACTTCAGTACATCGGTCGAGGACTATCTCAAGGCCATCTACCACCTCACTGAGACCGGGGAGGCGGCGTCGACCAACGCCATCGCCCAGCGGCTCGGCCTCGCGGCCCCCTCGGTCACGGGGATGGTCAAGCGGCTGGCGGAGCAGGGGCTGGTGCGGCACGAGCGGTACCAGGGCGCAGAGCTCACCACCAAGGGGCGCCGGGCCGCGCTTCGCACGGTGCGCCGCCACCGGGTACTCGAGGCCTACCTAGTCGCCTTCCTCGGCTATGACTGGGGGAAGGTCCACGACGAGGCGGAGAAGCTGGAGCACGCGGTCTCCGACGACCTCATCGAGCGGATGGCCCAGGCTCTCGGCAATCCCAGCGTCGATCCCCACGGCGACCCGATCCCTGCCCCCGATGGCAGCATCGCGGAGGTGGTCTACACCTCCCTGACCGACCTCCCGGTCGGCCCCGCCACGGTCCGGCGGGTGCAGGCGGAGGACGCCGAGCGCCTTCGCTACCTCGCGCTGGTGGGGCTCGTCCCCGGCGCGGTGGTCACCGTGTTGGAGCATCAGCCTTTTGCCGGTCCGGTGACCGTAAGGGTCGGCACCGAGACCAAGGTCATCGGGCGGGAGATCGGGGACCTGGTCCTCTGCCAAAAGTCGAGCGCCGCGCGATGAACACCTCCGCGACCCCACCGCTCAACGACCTCGTCGACCTCGGCGACCTCGAAAAAGGCTGGCGCTTTCCCCGCCGGACCCCCTCGCTCCCCGAGGTGTTCCGGACCATCCCCGTGCCATACGGCCTCCCTTGGTGGCGGAAGATGCTCGCCTTCGCGGGGCCCGGGTACATGGTGGCCGTCGGCTACATGGACCCGGGCAACTGGGCCACCGACCTCGCCGGCGGCGCCCGCTTCGGCTACACCCTGCTGAGCGTGGTGCTGCTCAGCAACCTGATGGCGATCCTGCTCCAGGCCTTGGCGCTCAAGCTCGGCATCGTCACCGGGCGCGACCTCGCGCAGGCCTGTCGCGACCATTACAGCCGCCCGGTGAGCTTCGTCCTCTGGGTCCTCTGCGAGATCGCCATCGCCGCCTGCGACCTGGCTGAGGTGATCGGCTCGGCCATCGCGCTCAATCTGCTGTTCGGGATCCCGCTGGTGCTCGGGGTCATCCTCACCGCGGTCGACGTACTGGTGATCCTCTTCCTGCAGCACCGGGGCTTTCGCTGGCTCGAGGCGTTCGTGATCGTGCTGGTGGCCACGATCGGCACCTGCTTCGCCATCGAACTGCTGATGGCGAAGCCGGAGATGGCCGCGATGCTCGGGGGGTTGATCCCCTCGACCCAGGTGATCACGAATCCGGAGATGCTCTACATCGCGATCGGCATCCTCGGCGCCACGGTGATGCCGCACAATCTCTATCTGCACAGCTCGATCGTGCAGACCCGCGCGTCCGACCAGAGCCCGGCCGGCAAGCGCGAGGCGATCACGTTCGCCACCATCGATTCGACCCTGGCGCTGCTCTTCGCCTTTTTCATCAACGCGGCCATCCTGATCCTCGCGGCCGCGACATTCAACGTCGCCGGTCAGCATGGAGTGGCCGACATCGGCGATGCGTACAAGCTCCTCACCCCGCTCCTCGGCACCACGCTCGCGAGCACGCTCTTCGCGGTGGCGCTTCTGGCGTCGGGTCAGAACTCGACCATCACTGGTACTCTCGCCGGGCAGATCGTGATGGAGGGGTTCCTCGACATCCGGCTCCCTCCCTGGCTCCGGCGGCTCATCACCCGGCTCATTGCGATCATCCCGGCGGTGATCGTGACCGCGCTGTACGGCGCGCGCGGCACTGGGCAGCTCCTGATCCTGAGCCAGGTGGTCCTGAGCCTGCAATTGAGTTTCGCCGTCGTCCCGCTGGTGCTCTTCACTTCCGAGAAGAAGAAGATGGGCGAATTCGTGAACTCGCGACTCCTCACGACCACGGCCTGGGTCACCGCCGCCGTGATCATCGGTCTCAACTGCTGGCTTCTGCTCGGAACGTTCAAGGCGTGGTTGGCGTGACCGCAAGTGCGTGGTGCCACTGTCCTGAGCGCAAGCGAAGGATCGTACGTGGTGCTTGGGGAGCGTCGCTTCTCGTGGCCCTCCTGCCCACCGGCCCACTGGCCGCTCAAGCGAAGCTTGAGGACAACTCCTTCCTCATCGAAGAGGCGTACAACCAGCCCTCCCGGGTCGTCCAGCATGTCTGGACCGCGGAGCTTCATCACGGTGCGACCGGCTACACCTTCACCCAGGAGTGGCCCCTCGGCGGGCCGGCCCACCAGCTGAGCTACACCGTCGTCGCCGAAACGGACCAAGGCTTCCGCCTCGGGGATGCGCTGCTCAACTATCGATGGCAGGCGGTGGGGAAGGACGGCGCCTCGCTCTGGGTCGCGCCGCGGCTCTCGGGATTGGTGCCGGTGGGGGATGCGAACATGCTCGGCGGGAATGGCGGATGGGGACTCGAGGGAGAGGTCCCGGTCTCGTGGGAGGTCGGAAAACGCTTGAGCCTGCACGGGAACCTTGGCGGCACCTGGCGTCCCTCAGGAGAGAACGGCGCGGGCGCGACGGCGTCGACGTTCGAGCCATTCGTCGGCGCAAGCGCGGTGATCTTCCTCCTTCCCGAGCTGAACCTTGTGGCCGAGTCGGTCTGGCGAGATGGCGCCACGGTCGTTGGTACAGGGAAGCCGATGCGGAGCCGGGATCACGCCGTTGCCCTCGGTGCGCGCGCCGGCTTCGACCTGCCAGGGGGTGTGCAGCTCGTTCCGGGCGTGGCGTGGATGCCCGCGATCGACGAAGAACCGACGCGGTCGTTCCTGTACTTCAGTTTCGAGCACAAGTTCTAGGCGCTCCGAGGTAGGAAGGTAGGAAGAGAAGAGGGTAGGAAGCGCGTCCCGATCGGGCCCGCCTTCCTACCCTCCTACCTTCTTCCCTTCCTACCTCAGCGCTGTTCCGGCGGCCGTACGATCGTCAGGTCTCCCGGCCAGCCGCCGGTGGGGCCCTCGTCGGCGATGGTGAGCTCCTTGATGAGGCGCTCGTTCCGCGCTTCGCGGAGTTCCTTGATCCGCCCCTGGTACGCCTTTTCGATCTCCCGCTGGATCTTGACGCTCTCCTCGGGGCTGAGCGACACCCAGTTGGCGATGGTGCGCCACCGATCTTCGAACGCCATGAGCCGTCCCGCCACGTGCTGGGCGATCCCTCCCTGGCCGGCGCCGAGCGCGCGCATCAGGTGAGGGCCGCTGGCGGTCCAGGCGAGGCCGACACCGAGCTGGACGGCGGCGTCGAGCGTGGCCACGTCCACCACGCCGTCGAGCACCAGCTGGATCGACTCGCGCCAGAGGGCGGCGTTCAGGCGGCCCACCACGTGGCCCGGAACCTCCTTGGCCAGCACGATCGGCACCCGGTCGAGGCGGCGGATCCAATAGCGGATGGTCTCGATCGCTTCGCTGTCAGTGGCCGGTCCGGGCACCACCTCGATCAGTGGCATCAGTTCCACCGGCACCATCGGATTAGCCACCAGCAGCCGCTGCGGATGCCGGAGCCGCCCACAGAGCTGGGAGGCGAAGAGGCCGGCGGTGCTCGACGAGATCACCGCCCGCATCCGGGCCACCTGTTCGATCTGTTCGAGGGTGCGCTGCTTGAGCTGGAGGTCCTCAGGGAGGGCCTCGATGATCCACTCCGCCTCACCCACGGCCTGGAGCAGGCTCCGGCCGGTGCGGAGCTCGCCCAGGCCGAGGTCGGCATTGGCGCGCGTGGCGCGACCGGACGCGACCAGGGAATCGACCCGACGGATGATCTCGTCCTGGCCTTCGCCGAGGGTGCGGCCGTCGGTGTCGAAGATCGCGGTGGGCCAGCCGGCGCTGACGAGGAGTGCGCCCCAGCCACGCCCGATCTCGCCCAGACCGACGATGGCCACCTTGGGGTTGCCGCCTTCGCTCATCATGACTCCAGAGGGGATGCTGGAAGATGCAGGGGCTCGGCCCTTCTCGCCACCGCCACCGGCCTCGCGCGCCACGCGACAAGGGTTAGGTTATCAGTTCCCCCATTTCCGGAACATGGTCCTATGCGTGCTCGCCCCGGTCTGCTCGCGATCCTCCTCCTCGCGGCGACCCTGCCTCTCTCGGCCCAACGCCCCACAGTCCGCCGGGCGTCTCCGCCCCGGGCCCCCGCGGTCACCATCACGGCCGGTCCCACGGTCGAAGGGATCACCGAGTACACGCTGAGCAACGGGCTCCGCGTGCTCCTCTTCCCCGACGCCTCCCAGCCCACCGCCACGGTGAATATCACCTACATGGTCGGCTCGCGGCACGAAGGGTACGGCGAAAAGGGGATGGCCCATCTCCTCGAGCACATGGTGTTCAAGGGGACCCCGCGGCACCCGAACATCCCGCAGGAACTCACCGAGCACGGCGCCTCGCCCAACGGCTCGACCTGGTTCGATCGGACCAACTACTTCGAGACGTTCGCGGCCACCGACACCAACCTGACCTGGGCCATCGACCTCGAGGCCGACCGGATGATCCACAGCACCGTCTCGGCCGCGCACCTCGCGTCCGAGTTCTCGGTGGTGCGGAACGAGTTCGAGTCGGGGGAGAACGATCCCTCGAGCGTGCTGATGGAGCGGGTGATGTCCACCGCGTTCCTGTGGCACAACTACGGCCAGTCCACCATCGGCGCCCGGAGCGACATCGAGAAGGTGCCGGCCGAGCGGCTCCGGGCCTTCTACGAGAAGTACTACCAGCCCGACAACGCGGTGCTCGTCGTCGCCGGCAAGTTCGACCCGGCGCGCGCGCTCGCGCTCGTGAAGGACCGGTTCGGCCGGATCCCGCGGCCGGTGCGCACCGGCGCCAACACCCTGTGGAGCACCTACACCGCCGAGCCGGAACAGGACGGCGAGCGGAGCGTGACGCTGCGGCGGGTGGGCGACGTGGCCTGGGTGATGGCCGCCTGGCACATCCCGTCGGGAGCGGACCCCGACTTCGCCGCGGTGGACGTCCTCTCCAACATCCTGGGTGACGAGCCGTCGGGCCGTCTCTACAAGGGGCTGGTGGTGCCGCACACCGCCGCCTCGGTCTTCGCGTTCAATTACCAGCTGCGCGAACCGGGGGTCCTCCTCGCAGCGGCGCAGCTCGGCACGCCTGATTCGATCGCCGCCGCGACCGAGGCCATCCGTCGCGCGATCGCGCAGATGATCACCACACCCGCGACCACCGAAGAGGTGGAGCGGGCCAAGCAGCAGCTGCTGAAGGGGATCGACCTTACGCTCAACAATTCCCAGCGGGCGGCCCTCGCCTTCTCGGAGTGGCAGTCGATGGGCGACTGGCGGATGCTCTTCCTGCATCGCGACCGCATCCGCGCGGTGACGGCGGCGGACGTGGCGCGCGTGGCCGGGGCGTACCTCAAGCCGGCCAACGTGACCTGGGGCACCTTCGTGCCCACCCCGACCCCCGACCGGGCGCCGGTGCCGCCGACCCCCGACGTCACCACGATGGTGGTCAACTACCGCGGCGACACCGCGCGTGCCGCCGGCGAGGCGTTCGATCCGAGCCCGGCCAACATCGAGTCGCGCACCACCCGCTCGACCCTGAGCGACGGCTTCGCGCTGGCGCTCCTGCCCAAGAAGACCCGCGGTTCGACCGTCAATGCGGCCGTCACGCTCCGCTTCGGGTCGCTCCCGGCGGTGCGCGGCAAGGCCACGGCGGCCTCGCTGGCGGCCTCGATGTTGATGCGGGGCACGACGGTCCATACCCGCCAGCAGATCCAGGACGCGTTCGACCGGCTGCACGCCCAGGTGAACGTCTTCGGCGGCACCGGCCGCGCCGACGTGCGCATCGAGACCACCCGGGAGAATCTCGCAGCGGTGCTCCGCCTGGTGGGCGAAGTGCTGCGGCAGCCGTCGTTCGACAGCACCGAGTTCGAGGCGCTGCGGAACGAGCAGCTCGCCTCACTCGACGAGAATCGCTCTGAGCCTACTGCTCTGGGGTCGATCGCCTTCCAGCGGGCGATGAATCCATGGCCCGACGACGATCCGCGGGCGACGCTGACCATCGAAGGGCAGGTCGCCGCGCTTCGAGGCGTGCGCCTGGGGCAGCTGCGCGACTTCTACCGCGGCTTCTACGGCGCCGACCACGGCCAGCTCGCCGTGGTGGGCGACTTCGACACCGCCGACATCCGCCGTCTCGCCGATTCGCTCTTCGGCAACTGGCGGAGCCCGGTCCCGTTCGTGCGGGTGCCGAGCGAGTACCGTGATGTCGGGCCGCAGAAGGTGGTGCTCAAGACCCCCGACAAGGCCAACGCCTTCTTCCTGGCCGGGATGAACCTCGCTGTCCGGAACGACGACTCGGTCTACGCGCCGCTCGTCCTCGGCAACTACATGCTGGGGGGCGGGTTCCTCAACTCGCGGCTCGCGGTCCGCATCCGCCAGCACGACGGCATCAGCTATGGCGTCGGTTCCAACCTCAGCGCCGCGAGCCTCGACCGCGCGGGCGCCTTCTCGACCTATGCGATCTACAACCCCGAGAACGTGGTGCGGCTCGAGACCGCGTTCAACGAAGAAGTGGCCCGCGTGCTCCAGAGCGGCTACACCGTCGACGAACTGGACAAGGCCCGCCAGGGGTGGCTGCAGCAGCGGGAGCTCGGCCGGGCGCGCGACGCCCAGCTCGCCGGCACCCTCGCCGACCAGCTCTTCACCGGCCGCACCATGAGCTACGATGCGAATCTCGATCGCCAGGTGGGATCGCTCACCGTGGCGCAAGTGAACGCCGCAGTGAGGCAGTTCATCGATCCGGCCAAGTTCATCATGGTCGAGGCGGGGGACTTCGACAAGCACCCGCCGGCGGCCCCTACCCCCTGACGAGTGAGAAGTGAGGTGTGAGGAGTGAGAAGTGAGGAGTGGAGCGGTTGAACGCAACGAGGCCGACGCGATGTTATGCGCCGGCCTTCGTTTTTCGGGTGACGGTCCGAACAAGGTCGCCTATCAGATTGGGCCATGCGCGACCACAAGACTCTGATTGCCTGGCAAAGAGCAAATTCTGTGACGAAATGGGTCCTGCGGTCGTCACAGAAGTATTGGCGTCCGCACGCCCGGGCGCTGTTCGATCAGATCCAACGCTCCTCGTTGTCGGTCCAGCTCAATATCGCCGAGGGCTATGCACTCAGGAGCGCAAAGAGCTTCAACAAGCATCTCCGGATCGCCTATGGCTCCGCTGTCGAGACCATCGAACTGTTGGAGCTGATGGAAGGGGAGCATCTGGTGCCCTCCGGCGACGTCGCGATCATTCTGCGACAGGCCGGGGAGGCGAGGGCGCTGCTGTTAGGGCTGATGAAGAGGTATGGTCAGAGTGAGAGGTGAGGAGAGTGAGGAGTAAGGAGTGAAAAGTGAGGAGGGGACCGAACACATGTCCACTCCTCACTCCTCACACCTCACTTCTCACTCACTACAGCCCGATCCTGACGGAAAGCCCGGCCGTCTTGTACCTGAAGGCTCCAGTCGTTGAGGCCGAAGCGGCATTCGTGATCCCGCCGAAGAGCGCGACCTCGTCGATCACGCGGAGCCGCCGCGTCAACCGGAGGTCGGCGTGCCAGGCGCTCTGTGAACTTCCCGCGCCGATCGTCTGGGTCCCGAGGCCGCCGCTCACTCGTGCGCCCCAACTCCCCCAGAGCCGATTCGCACCTCCGCGCACTTCCGCGAGCTGGTATGGGCGCGGAGCGAAGTAGCCGGTCCCTGCCTGATTGTAGGCCAGCCGCCGATAGTATGGCCCCGCGAAGAAGTACTTCCCGAACGACCAGGTCGCCGCGGCAAGGAACGAGTTCCGCCCATTACCGTCGTTCAGCCAGCCGGTGCCCACGCCGAGGCTCACGTCCAGGTGTCGGGCCGCTTTCACCTCCGCATTCGCTTCGAGGCTCTGGACGTCGAGATCTCGTGCGATCAACCCCGCGGTCTCGTCGAACGGCATCCTGCCATACCCGATCCCGACGCCGATCCGTGAGGACGGACGCCAGGAGAAGGTCGCGCGCGCCGTGGCACTGCTCCGCGAATTGCCGATGTCCGGGGAGAGCTGCCGCACGCCGAGCCCGGCACCGACGCCGAACCTCCCGTGCGCCCAGGAGAGGCCGAGTTCACCCAGGGTCCGTCCGCCGCTGGTGAACGGGTCGCTCGCTTGGAACAGTCCGACGCTTCCGCTCAGGGTGACCCCGTCGGCGATGCTCTGCGACGCAGTCGCGTGCTCCCAGAACGTCTTGTTCTGGTCGGAGTCGAGCCCCCACCCGAAGGTGAACTGGAGTTGCGGGCGGAGCGCGGCGCGAAGCTCGCGGCGAAGCTGCCGCGCATCGCGGTCATCCGGAGAGATCTTGAGCGCCGAATCGGCCCGCGCGAGCGCGGCCCGTTCACGCCCTTCCCACCGATCCACCTGTGCCAGCCCCGCGAGCGCCGCCGCGCTCCCCGGTTGGCGGGCGAGGCTCTCGCCGTACAGCACCCGCGCGCCGCCGAGGTCTCCTTGCCAGGCGCGGAGCCGCGCCCGACCCACCAAGGCCTCGTCGTCGGCCGGTGCTTCGGTCAGCCAGTGCACATACGCTGCATCGGCCTCGTCGTAGCGACCCGCCCACCCGAGGGCGAGCGCCTTCCCCATCCAGGCGTCTCGGGTGACCGGTGCCCGCGCGATCACGCTGTCGTAATGCGCCACCGCCGCATCGGTCCGTCCCGCCCACGACAGCACTCTCGCTTCGGCCAGCTCGAGGTCCACGTCCTTCAAGTCTTCGGCCCGCGCTCGACGGATCATCACCAGCGCCGAGTCGAGCTTGCTGTCCCACGACAGGAGGATGCCGAGCCGGAGATTGGCGCGGACATTGGCGAGGTCGGCGACGAGGACCCGCTCATACGCGTTCCGGGCGCTGCGGTAATCCCCCGCGGCCCAGTAGCCGTCGGCCTCTTCCGTCTGGGCGGCAAGCCGGCAAGGCGGCAAGACGGCAAGGGCCGCCAACGCGACGATGAGTTGGGGACGACCCAGTACCCAGCACCCAGCACCCAGCACCTTCATCGTGTCCACACCTCCCTCATCGCATCGAACAGCGGCTTCAGGCGCTCGTGGTACACCGGCTCCTCCCACATCGGCCAGAGCCAGGGATGGAATTGCGAGCGGCGCCAGCTTCCGGAGAGCGTCGGCGTGGCGGCGATCGGCTCGGCGTGCGCCCCTCGCCGATACCGCACCGCGCCGACCACGATCCCGTCGGTGGTCGTGACGCCGAACTTCCCGCCGCCGGCCGGATCGTGCAGGACCGTACGGGTCGAAGGATCGGTCACGTTGAGCAGCCCCCAGGGGATCCGCACTTCGATCATCCCGCTCGCTTCATCATACCACCAATCGCTCAGGGTCGATGCGGCCGCAGTGCCGAAGCGCAGCACGCCACGGTCCATCCCACGGGCAGGGAAGAAGGTACCATCCCGCCCGAACCGCGCCCGGTTGGTGATCACCTCCATCGATGCCCACGCACCGTCCGCTCGGGCCCGTGAAACGGCGGGACGATGGTAGAACACCGAATGATCGTCGCCGAGCTCGGCCGCGGTGGGCAACGGCCGATACGGCGAGTAGTCGGGGGTGATCCGCATCCGGCCGCTGTCCGGTCCCGCGAGGTCAAGGAGGAACTCGAACCCGACGTCCCGGGCGCGGACGCCGGAGCTCAGCACCCGCTGTCCCGCGCCCCGCTGGTACGAGTCGATCGCCAGCTGGATCCCCTCCTGGTCCCAGGGGAACTGATGTCCCGCCATCCCCGGCAGCTCCACGCTCAGGTAGAGCCAGCTCGCATCGGCGCCGATACGGATAGTCCCCGCGCTCCCCTCCTGGATCGCCTCCAGTGCCCGCCACCGTGACACCGCTCCACCCAGACTCGGCTGTGTCGCCGTGTCGCCCGCTTCCATCGCCCAGACGCCGTAGCTCTGCTCGGCGTCCATCAGGTTGTGCCACTTCCGGGTAGCATCCGGCGGGATCTCGAGGTCCATCACCAGCCAGTTCTTCTTGAACCACTCGTCGATCAGGGCGAAGATGATCGCCCCCGCCGCGCCGCTCTCCCGGATATCCTGCGTGAGCCGGGCATCGATGGCCGCCTGCGCCGCTTCGTCATGCCCGCCGTGATCCCATCCCTGTGCCTGCTGGTGCGCGTCTCCCCGGCTCGATGGCACGCCATATTCCGAAATGAGCAGTGGGATCCCGGCGTGATGCCGCTTCAGATCGGTGAGGTACCCGAAATAGTTCGACGGCCCCCGGCTCGAGCGCGCACGGGAGTAGCCCGGTTCGAGATCGATGAAGTCGGGGTAGTAGGGATAGGCGTGATAGCTCGCGAACCACCCGGCCGGGTCGGCGGCGGTCGCGTGGATCAGTGCGGCATCGAGGCCGACGGCGTCGTTCTCGTATTCGCGCCGGTTGCTGCGTGCGGGCCGTCCGGTGCGCCGGCGCCAGACCTCCTCCTCGTCCGTGTTGGCCTCGGTCGGGTGCGTCAGTGGATCGAGGGTCGGCCAGTTGGTATATGCCACCGGGCGTAGCGCGTGGTACGCATCGAACTCGTAGCCCACCAGGTAGTCGCACTGCTCGGCCATCCACCCGTCCATCCGGGTCCCGGCCGCCATCTCGAAGAAGCGGCCGTGGAAGCTCGCCGGACCACCGCGCGCCGCCGCGTCGAACGCTTTCACCGCGAACGGCTCCCATTCCCGGCCGATGATGAACCCGAGCGTCCACGCCGAGACATCGGCGTCATAGACCCCGCTGGCATGCCCCGGCCTCGGTGGCAGGATCGTCGCGCCGTGCAGGAGGTCCACCACCCGGCGCATCTCGTCGCGGAACGCCCCCTTCCACACGGTGTCGTCGAAATCGTTGTGCGGCGGGAGCTCGGTCCAGACCCCGTGGACCAGCCAGAGGGTCGCTTCAGGGTGCCCGATGTTCCAGGCACGGAGGGCCCGGTAGAACGCCGGCGGGAGGATGGTGTAGACCCGCACCGTGTTCGCGCCCATCCGCGAGAGGGTGTCGAGCCATCCGGCATAGCGCAGGGAGTCGGCCGGGAACTCGGAGGGATAGTGCCCAGGGAGGGCGACGCCGAGGTTCACACCCTTCAGGTAGATGTCCTGCCAGTTGCCGTGGGTCAGCACCTGGAAGGACTCGCCGCGGGTCCGGCTCACCATCACCAGTGTATCTGGGCGCGGACGACGGATCGGGTCGGGTCGGTCGCCGTCGGGAAAGAGCTGGGTCCGGAGCGCCTGCACTTCGGCGAGGTCACGGCCTGCCGCGGGGGCCAGGCGGAGGGTCGCGCGGGCCGAGTCGGTCATCCCCCGGCGGAGCTGGGCCCGTGCGAGTCCGAGCCAGGCGTCGAGGTACCCGGGAGAAGTCCGGATAACGGCGCGGAAGAGGGAATCGGCGGCGGAGAGCCGATCTTCGCGGAGGGCCACGAGCCCGAGCCCCAGCTGGGCATCGACCGCGGTGGGACAATCGGCCAGGACCCGCCGCCAGAGGGAGGTCGCGCGGAGGAGGGAGTCGCTGCGGAAGGCCCGGAACCCCGCGGCGACCTCGGCGTCGGTGGTGACGGGGCACGGGGGTCGCTGGGCCTCAAGGGGAATGCCGGCTACGGCCGCCAGCAGGCCCAGCATCACCCCCGCTATCTTGGGTCGCATGCAGACAATCTCCCCACTGACCGACCCTTGGAGCAAGCCGTGATGACCGAAGTGGAGACCCGTGCGCTGGGCCGCGACCTCATCGATTCCTTCGGCAAGGCCTGGGAACGGGGAATGGTGGACCAGATCGTCGAGATCTTCAGCGACGAAGCGGTCTTCCTCGACGATCCCTTCGCCGCGCCGACCACCGGGAAGGCCGCGATCCGGGACTACTGGAAGGACGTGCCGTACCACCAGTCCGAGATCACGTTCACCCCGGGGGAGATCTTCGCCGCGGGGCCCTGGTTCTCGACCGAGTTCCGGGTGGTGTACCGCCGCCGTCGCACGGGTGATTGGGTCGATGCACGAGGCGCGATCTTCTGCGAGACGGCGGAGGGGAAGGTGACGGAGATGCGGATGTACTGGATCCGGAAGTAAGAGGGGTAAGAGGGTAGGAGGGTAGGAAGGTAGGAAGGTAGTGAGGTAGGAAGGTAGAAAGGTAGGAAGGTCGGTAGCGGGGTGAGACAGGAACCGTCCCGAGGAGCGTATGCGACGAGGGACCTGCTCAGGGGAGAGTAGGTCCCTCACTGAGTTCGGGACAGTTCCGTTCTCAGATCACTTCCTACCTTCATCCCTTCCTACCTTCCTACCCTCATCCCTTCCTACCCTCGACGTAGGTGAGCCCCCACTGCATCATCTCCGGGCTCCGGAGGCCGATCCGCATCGCCTGCGCGATCGCGTCCTCCTCTTCCATCCCCAGGTCGAGCATGAAATAGGGGATCAGCGCTCCCCCCACCCGGTTGCCTGATCCGCAGTGGAAGAGCATCTGCTTCTCCTTGTTCCTCCGCACTGTCTCGAGGATCCGTTCCATGATCGAGTCGCTCGTCTGACCCGCGACCACAGGAACGACCACGTATTCGAGCCCGAGCTCCTTCATCTTCGCCGTTTCGTTGAACGGCCGTGGCTCCATCGGGTCGCGGATATCGAGCACGACGGCGCCCCCGGCGGCCTTGAACGCCTGGAGCTGCTCCGCCGTCGGCTGCCCCCCGGTGATCAGCGTGGGGGTGGCCTGGCAGGCGTTGGCGATACCGGAAACGGCGTCGAAGGTGGTCATGTCAACGAGTGAGGAGTGAGGAGTGAGGAGTGAGGAGTGAGATCAGGACTGGATGGCCCTGAAACCACCACCCGCGGCCCAGCCGAGGGCCGCCGCCGTGATCGAGAGTATAACGCTCGCAACAATGTAGATCGCCGCCCGTCCCCACTGCCCGGTCTGGAGCAGTTCGAGATTCTCGATGCTGAATGCGCTGAAGGTGGTGAACCCGCCGCAGATCCCCACGGTGAGGAAGACCCGCGCCTCGGGAGAGATGATGGCCGGCTCCCCAGCGAGGCGGATCACCAGCCCGATGACCAGTGATCCCGCAATGTTGACGACGAGCGTGCCCCCGGGGAACCCCAGCGAGAAAAAGCGCTGGGCCCAGGGGACCATCAGGAATCGGAGCACCCCGCCCAGGGCGGAGCCGGCGGCGACGAGCCAGATCATCCAGAAAGATAGTGAGAAGTGAGGAGTAAGGAGTGAGGAGGGGCACTGTACCGGAGGTCCTCCCGGGACACTGTTCGGCCCCGCCCGGGCCCCACTTCTCACTCCGCACTCCTCACTTCTCACATCTCACTATAT
>JANLXK010000331.1:0-1910 GCA_031365045.1 Gemmatimonadota bacterium
GCATTCGTGGCGGTCGCTCCCGGCCAAACTCGGATTCTGGGAGGCCCGCCGAGGGCGGCGCGCCCTCGGCCGAGCTACTGGGATCCTGGCCGGCAAGCGGCGAGCGGCCTCGCTCCTTGGCCATCAGCGCCCCGGCATCCCTCTCGCCACGATCCCCCAGCTCGGCGTCACCCCGCCGCTCCGCATCGCGCGGAGCCCGCAGGAGGTCTTCACGATCGGTTTCGCCGGTCGCCTGGTCCCCGAAAAGGGGATGGAGACCCTCCTCCACGCCTGCGTGAAGCTCCACGGCCGGTGGCGCATCATCGCCGCCGGCACCGGTCCCGAGCAGACCAAGCTCGAAGCACTGGCCGAGAAGCTCGGCCTGGGGAGCAGGATCGAGTGGCTCGGGATGATCCCGCAGATCGAGCTGCAGGAGCTCTGGCCCCGCGTCGATTGCGTGGTCCAGCCCTCGCGCCCCACCAGCAAGTGGGTCGAGACCTACAGTTACGCCGTGGTCGAGGCGATGGCATGGGGCGTGCCAGCGGTCGTGGGCGATTGCGGTGCCCTGGCCGAGCTGGTGGGTGGTGCGGGAATGGTGGTGCCGCCGGGTGATGCCGCGGCCCTCACGGCCGCGCTCGCCCGCCTCCGCGACGACGTCTCGGTGCGCGAGTCCCTCGGCGCGGCAGGACGGAAGCGGGTGATGGATGAGTTCACCGACGCCGCGGTGGCGCAAAGGACGCTGGATTTCTGGAAGAGCCTGAGGGCGTAGCTCGTCCCGACGCCACGCCCTCTCCCCCACCCCCCTTGTGTCTTGTCCCCGCGATACCTTGGGGATGGGAGGAGCCCGATACCCTCTAGGGACTGAGCCCGTGGGAGAGCGGGGGCCCTCCCAGCCTAGGTCCGCCGAGCCCGCACAGTTGCCCGGAGTCCACTCCGCACGCACAAGGCTGGGCCGTCGCGACCGCCACCGGCGAGGGCGTATGGTGCTCGGCATCGATGTCGCGAAAGCGAGTGTGGTCGTGGCCAGTGAGCCCGCGGGGGTCACGGGGACCTTCGCCACCGACGCGGCGGGGCTCACCGCGCTGGTGCAGCAGTGTCAGGCCCCGCCGGTGACGCTCATCGTGCTCGAGGCGACGGGCGGGTATGAAGCGCCGGTGGTCGCCGCCCTGGCCGTCGCGGGCCTCCCGGTCGTCGTGGTGAATCCGCGCCAAGTGCGCGACTTCGCCAAAGCGACCGGCCGCCTCGCCAAGACCGATGCGATCGACGCCACGGTCCTCGCGCTGTTCGGCGCCCGCGTCCAGCCCGTGCCGCGCCCCCTCCCCGATGCCGCCACCCAGGAGCTGCAGGCCCTCGTCGGCCGGCGCCGCCAGCTGCTCGACATGCTCCACGCCGAGCGCCAGCGCCACGCCACCAGTCACGGGCGGGTGCGGGTCAATCTGCGCAGCCATATCCATTGGCTGGAGAAGAGTCTGGCCGACACCGACACCACGTTGCAGCAGCTCATCGCCGACAGCCCGGTCTGGCGGGTCCAGGACGAGCTCCTGCAAAGCGTCCCCGGGGTCGGTCCGATCCTCGCGTCGACGCTCTTGGGCGGCGTCCCCGAACTGGGGCGCCTCGACCGGCGGCAGATCGCTGCGCTCATTGGGGTCGCCCCGCTCGCGCGCGACAGTGGCACGCTCCGCGGCCGGCGCACCTGCTGGGGCGGGCGCGCTCCCGTGCGCCAAGTGCTCTATATGGCCGCGCTCGTCGCCGCGCGCTGGAATCCAGCGCTCCGGATCTTCTACCAGCGCCTCCGGGCGGCCGGCAAACCCGCCAAGGTCGCTCTCACCGCCGTCGCCCGGAAACTGCTGGTCCTCCTCAACGCCATCCTCCGGGACGGAAGGCCCTGGCAGTATGCCTAAGCCAAGACAGTTGCTCTCCCTTTGGGAGAG
>JANLXK010000368.1:0-4079 GCA_031365045.1 Gemmatimonadota bacterium
ACGAGCAGCGCGAGGAGGGTGGCGATGATGGCGCTCTGCAGGTAGCCCGCTCCGATCAGCGACCCGACCGCGGCCAGCACCCAGATGACCGCGGCGGTCGTGACCCCGACGATCCGGTCACCTCGGGCCAGGATCACGCCGGCGCCGAGGAAACCGATCCCGGTGACCACCTGACCGAGGACCCGGGTGGGGTCCACCCCTCTCGGGGCCATGACGGCGCCCAGCGTGACGAAGTAAGAGGTCCCCAGGGTGATGAGGATGCTCGTCCGCATTCCGGCCACCTTGCCCCGGAACTGGCGTTCGAGCCCGATCACCGCGCCGCAGAGAAAGGAGGTGCCGGCGTGGCGCCAGAAGAGTTGGGTGCTGGGGTCGAGGGCGTCGGCGAGGCTCATGGGGGTGACTCCTGGTCTCTGGACCGACCTCGCGTTCGGGTCGGGGTACTGGAGGAAGCTGGAGGGCTCTTCTTGGGGGTGCAAGCGGCGTGGCTGGGGTCGAGAGGGGATCGCGAAACAGCGAAAGGGGCAAAACCGCCGCTCCCCACGCGGAGGCGGGCGCCCTGGATCCCGTAGGATTCGTTCTGTTGTTGTTGCTCGGGAGCGCACACTCTTGCACGGGAACGTGGTTTCGCTTCTTTCGTGCTTTCGCGATCAACTGCCTGGTCCAGCGTGATCTCCTCACTGTCCCCCGGGCAGGTGTCAGGCCCCAGGGAGTCGATAGAGTGCGATCGGCTCGGTGTCGCCCGGCAACAGGATCGGTTCGACGTACCGCATGCCGAGCCGCCGGAGGATCCGGATCGATCCGGCGTTGTTGGGGCTCACCACCGCGGCCATGCGGTCGAGGTGCAGGCTCCCGCGCGCATACGCGACCGTGGCCTCGGCCGCTTCCATCCCGTACCCCAGACCTTGGTATCGCTCCAGGTACGCGAAGCCGATGTCGGGGGAGTCCAGATAGTCGCGTTGGAGGATCCCGCACATCCCGACAGGGGTCTTGTCGGCGGTCCGTTCCACGCACCAGAGTCCGAATCCGTAGCGGTGGTAGCTGGTCATCGGGCCGTTCTCGATGTAGCTCACCGCGTCGGCCTCGGTGCGGACCCCCCGGTCCCCGATGTTCCTGATCCATGAGGGTTGGTTCAGGAGTTCGAGGATGAACGGGGCGTCCGCCGGGGTGAATTGGCGGAGTGTCAGGCGATTGGTCGCGAGGATCATCCTCGCAATCTACCCGACGGGGACTAACTTTCACCCTGCTCCTTCGTCCCGTCCCCTTGCTCGGAGACCGTCCATGGGCCTCGGTCTGCTCATCACCCTTGGCGTCCTCGTCGTCGTCCTGATCGCCCTCTTCAACGGCCTGGTCCGGCTCCGGATGCTGGCCCACAACGCCTACGCCGACATCGACGTCCAGCTCAAGCGCCGCCACGACCTGGTGCCGAGCCTCGTGGCGACGGTGCAGGGGCACGCCGGGTACGAGAAGGGGACCCTCGAAGCCGTCGTTGCCGCCCGCCAGAAGGCGATCGCTGCCACCGGCCCCGCCGCCGCCGGGAGCGCGGAGCTGGCGCTTGCGGGGCAGGTCAGGCAGATCCTCGCCATCGCCGAGGCGTATCCCGACCTCAAGGCGGGGCAGAGCTTCCTGGAGCTCCAGAAGTCGCTGGTCACCATCGAGGACACCCTGCAGAACGCCCGCCGGTATTACAACGCCGTCGTGCGTGACCTCAACACCCGCATCCAGCAGTTCCCCGCGGTGCTGGTGGCGGGGCCGATGGGGTTCAAGCCGGAAGAGTTCTTCGGGCTGGACAACGCTGCCGAGGGGGCCGTGCCGCAGGTGAAGGTATGAAGCGGATCGCGGCGCTCGCCGCGGCCCTGCTTGTTGCGGCCTCGCCGCTCGCGGCCCAGCGCACCCTCGAGATCGACCGGTTCGACTCGAAAATGATCGTACTGGCCGACGGGCGGCTCGACGTCACCGAGACGATCACGGCGACCTTCCACGGCAGTTGGAACGGGATCTACCGCACGTTGCCCCTCGAGTATCGCAACGGGCAGGGATTCAACTGGTCGATCAAGGTCGATTTCCTTGGCGCGACCGATGACCAGGGCCGGCCGCTCCGGACCGAGCTGCAGTACCCGGGCACCTCGCTGAAGTTCAAGATGTGGGTCCCCGGCGCGACCGATGTGACCCGCACCATCCTCCTGCACTACGTCGCCAGCAACGCGCTGCGATTCTTCGACGACCACGATGAGCTCTACTGGAACGCCACCGGCGACCAGTGGGACGTGGCGCTCGGGATGGTCACGGCGACGGTCATCCTCCCGGAGGGGGCGACGGGGATCCGCACCGCGGCGTTCAACGGCGTCTACGGTGCGACGCAGAAAGAGGCGCAGATCGAGACCGCGGGCCGAGTGACATCCTTCACGATGCCGCGAAAACTCGCGTTCCGCGAAGGGCTCACGGTCGTGATCGGGTGGGACAAGGGACTCATCGCGCCCCCGACCCTGGCGAGCAAGATCCTCGCCTTCTTCCAGGACAACTGGCCACTGACGGTCCCGATCCCCGTCTTCGCCCTGATGTTCTTTCTCTGGTACACCCGCGGCCGCGACCCCCGGCTCCGTCCCGTGATGGCGCAGTACGAGCCCCCGGCCGGCATGACCCCCTCCGAGGCCGGGACGCTGACCGACGAGTCGGTGGACATGCGGGACATCACCGCCTGCCTGGTCGACCTTGCGGTGCGCGGCTTCATCAAGATCGAGGAGCACCAGGGGCAGCGGTTCCTTGGCCTCTTCGGCGGCGGGACCGACTACAGCTTCGTGCGGGTCAAACCGTCGAGCGCGTGGTCGGCGCTGGCGTTGCACGAGCGGCGAGTGCTGGAAGGTATGTTCGAGGGTGCGGGCGATCGGGTGGCGCTCTCGGAACTCACCAACCGGTTCTACGAGGATATCCCCGGGATCAGGAACGCGGTGATGGACCGCCTCGTCACGAAGGGGTATTACCGCGCCCGCCCCGACACCGTCCGGAACGCCTGGCGCGGCGCCGGGGTCATCCTCGGCTTCCTGATGGCGATAGGGGGCTCGGCGCTCGGCGTGAAGTTCGGGCTCACTCCCGTGCCCTTCGTCATCGGCGGGATATTGAGTGGTGTGATCATCCTCGCCTTCGGGCAGCTGATGCCGGCGCGCACCGACGCCGGCACCCGGGCCCTGGAGCAGGTGCTCGGGTACGAGGAGTTCCTCGGCCGGGTGGACTCCGACCGCTTCGCCCGGGTGGTGAAGACCCCCGAGATGTTCGAGCAGGGACTCTCGTACGCGATGGCGCTGGGGGTGGAGCAGCAGTGGTCCCGCGCCTTCGCCGACATCTACCGCAACCCGCCCAATTGGTACGCCGGGTCGAGCATGAGCGGCTTCAATGCCTTGATGTTCACCAACAATCTCTCGGCCATGACGCACCAGGCGAGCAGTACCATGAGCTCCCAACCCCGCAGCTCGAGCGGATCGGGATTCGGGGGCGGCGGATCGTCGGGCGGTGGCGGGGGTGGGGGAGGCGGGGGAGGGTTCTAGGACCCGGGGAGTGTCTCGACCGCCGCGGCGATGGCCGCGGCGTCAGGACCGAGCGCGAAGTTCAGCCGGCCGGCGGGACCGATCACATAGACCACGGCGGGATGGCTCACGTCGCCGGTGGCCTCGTTGCGCACTCGGGGGATCCGCCACGCCGAGATGACGGCCTCGACCTGCGCCACCTCGCCGCCGAGGAGATGCATCTCGTCACCGAGCTCCCAGGCGTCCGCCATGCTGGGGAGGCGGGCGGGGGTATCGCGCCACGGATCGAGAGTGACCACGAGCAGGACGGGATGGTGCGCCACGGAGCGGAGCGCGGCGAGACGTGCCGCCCGCACCGTGACCGGGCAGACTGTGGTGCAGTGGCCATAACCGAAGGTGAGGATGACCGGTCTGCCGCGGAACGACGCCAGGTCGATGGGCGTCCCGTGCTGGTCGATGAGGGCGAGGGCCGGGGCCGAGTCGGTCACCCGGGCGGCGGCGAGGACCTGCGCGGTCGTGGGGGCGGAGCGGACCTCGAAGGGGACGCCTCGGGCGTCGGCC
>JANLXK010000369.1:0-15922 GCA_031365045.1 Gemmatimonadota bacterium
CAGAGCCTCGAGCTCTGGGTGGGATGCGTGGCAGGTGCGCTGACCGAGGAGGAGTTCCTGACCAAGCTGCGCGAGGTGGGATTCGAGGATCCCTCCATCGAACCGACCCGCATCTATGAATTCCAGGATGCGAAGACCTTCCTGGCCGATGCGGGGCTCAACGCCGAGGTGCTGGCGCGTGAGGTCGGGGGACGGGTGATGGGGGCGTTCGTGCGGGCGACGAAGTCCGCGCACGCCGTGCTCCCCCTGGTCGGAGCCTCCGTCAAGGGCGCCAAGAGCTGCTGCGGACCGGATTGTTGCTCGTGACCGATGGGGCGGAGCAGGGGATCGCACGCCGGCTGTCCACCCTTGACCGGTGGTTGCCGCTCTGGATCTTCCTCGCCATGGGGCTCGGCCTCGCGCTCGGACGCGCGTGGCCGGGCCTCGGCGCCGTGCTCGACCGCTTCACCGTGGCCGGGGTCTCGGTGCCGATCGGGGTGGGGCTCCTCTGGATGATGTATCCAGTCCTGGCGAAGGTGAAATACGAGACCATAGGACGCCACCTCGGCGATCACCGGTTGCTCGGGACCTCGCTGGTACTCAACTGGGTCATCGGGCCCCTGTTGATGTTCGGCCTGGCGTGGCTCTTCCTCCCCGACCTCCCGGCCTACCGCAACGGGCTTATCCTGGTGGGGCTCGCGCGCTGCATCGCGATGGTGCTCATCTGGAATTCCCTCGCGTGCGGCTCGAACGAACTTGCCGCCGTGCTGGTGGCGCTCAACTCGCTCTTCCAGATCTTCACCTATTCCGTGCTCGGATGGCTCTTCTTGACGGTGGTGCCCGGATGGTTCGGGGCCTCCACGGCCGTGCTCGACATCTCGATGGGAGCCATCGCGCGGAGCGTGCTGATCTTCCTGGGCATTCCCCTCTTCGCTGGCTGGCTCACGCGGAAGACTCTCGTGCGCCGGCGCGGAGAGGCCTGGTACGAGGGGACCTTCCTCCGCCGCATCGGCCCGACGGCATTGCTCGGGCTGCTCTATACCATCGTCCTGATGTTCGCGATGCAGGGGGACCGGATCCTCGACCGGCCGTTCGACGTGTTCCGAATTGCGCTGCCGATGGTCGTCTACTTCATCCTGATGTTCGGCAGCGGCTTCCTGCTCGCCCGGCGTCTGGGGTTCGGCTATCCCGCCACGGCCTCCCTCGCCTTCACCGCGGCTGGGAATAACTTCGAGCTTGCCATCGCGGTGGCGGTGGCCACCTTCGGGATCGCCTCGGGCGAGGCGATGGCCGCCGTGGTGGGGCCGCTCATCGAGGTCCCCGTGCTGGTGTCCCTGGTCTACGTCGCGCTCTGGGCGCGGCGCTTCTTCCCCACAGAGGCAGTGGCCGTATGACGACCGCATCAAAGCCGCAGGTCACGCTGCGGAGTGCCACCCCCGCCGACCTCCACGAGGTCGAGCGGCTCCTGACCGCCAATGGACTGATCCTCGACGACGTGGCCGCAGGGATCCTGGACTTCTACGTGGCCGAGGAGGGCGGCGTCCTCCTCGGGACGATCGGCCTCGAGGTGCGGACACCATTCGCGCTGCTGCGCTCGGCGGCGGTGGATCCGGCGCGCCAGGGCGCGGGCATCGGCGCCCGGTTGGTGGCACGCCTGGTGGAGGAGGCGCAGGCGCGGAAGATCACCGCGCTCTATCTCTTCACTCCCTCCGCCGCTCCCTTCTTCGAGCGCCACGGCTTCACCCGCACCACGCGGGACGCGATCCCCGAGGAACTCCGGAGCACCGGGCAGTTCGCACACGCCTGCGGCGCCAGTGCCGTAACAATGGTCCGCGAGCTCGGCCGATGACACCACCCTTCCGGGTGCTGGTGCTCTGCACCGGCAATTCGGCGCGGAGCCAGATTGCCGAAGCGATCCTGGCCACCCGCGGGGCGGGGCGGATCGAAGCGGGGAGCGCCGGCTCGCACCCGGCAGCGCGGGTGCATCCGGCCGCGGTCGCGACGCTCCGCGCGCACCGGATCCTGTGGGAGGGGCGAGTGCCGAAGGGGATCGACGACGTGACCGGGCACCCGTGGGACCTCCTGATCACCGTCTGCGACCACGCCAACGAGTCGTGCCCCCTCTTCCCTGGCACGCCGCCGCGGGTGCACTGGGGATTGCCCGATCCGGCGGCGGTGCAGGGCACCGAGGCCGAGGTGGCGGCGGCGTTCGAGGAGACGTATCACGAACTCGACCGGCGGGTCGAATCGCTGCTGATGCTGCCGCTCGAGACGGTGGACCGGGAGACCCTGGTCCGGTACGCCCAGGCCGTGCACGTTTCGCGCACGCGCACTTGACGCCGCATCCCGGGGCCTGCATATCCCCTCGATGCGCCTGAGCCCTCTGCTGGTCCTGTTCGCTTCGCTGGCACTCAGCGCCAGCCTCGCTTCGCCACTCGCCGCCCAGGGATTCTGCTCCGACCTCTCAGGTCCCGAGCTCGACCGCTGCCGGCAAGACTACTACGAGAATGCCGACGCGGTCCTCGGCATCGTCTATCGTCGTGCTCTGGAAGGCCTCACGGTCCCGGCGCAATCACGGCTGCGCCAGGAGCAGACCGCGTGGGTAGCGCGTCGCACCAGGCTGGCGGGCGTGACGCGCGCCCGCCCGAAGCCGGCGGTCACCAAGCTCGACACCCTGGTCAGCGTGACCGAGTCGCGGATCAATGAGCTGGGGCCGAAGGCGTTGGAGCGGGCGCCCTGGCTGGTGGGGATCCTGCCCGGGGGTGCGGCCGGGGGAGACTCGTTGGCCGAAGTGATCTCGATGCGGAACGATGTCTGGCGCTTCGCCAGCTGGGAGGAGGCGTGGGTGCAGGCTGGTCACGACGGCTATGCGGGACAGGACTCCATCGCGGAGTTCAAGCCGACGACCGGGCACGCCATCACGGTCCTCTTCGCCAGCGAGGACGGGTGGAGTGCGATCGTGACGAGCGACGGGAGCAGCACCCTCTGCGGGATGTACCGCGGGGACGTGGAGTCGCAGGACCCCAACCTGGAGGAGGAGGGGAAAGTGGCATGCTGGTAAGGCGTGCCAGGGCCGGCGTGTCGGTCGTCGTGGCCCTCCTCATCATGGCGGCGGGATGCGCCAGCCCAGGGGTGACGGTCACTCCCCCGCGTCCGGCGTCCCCACTGACCGAGCGGGTGACGCGCACCAGCTACCGGCTGGGGGAACGCCAGAGCGCGAACGTCGGTGCGGCCATGATCGTCGTGAGGTCCTTCGGCGTCGCCCCCGCACTCCGGACGACGGTCCGGGCGAACAAGCGGTTCCAGATCTCCAACCTCGTCGGGGTGGCCGACGGCGTTCCCGGCACCGATTACCCGGTGATCGGGTACACGGTGTTCGCCGGGGTGGAGTATTCGGTGATCCAGTTGCCCACGTCGCTCTATCAGATACTGGTCGATTCCGCGGGGCGCCCGCTCCACCAACTCCTGAATGGTGATGTGTTCCTGATGAACTCCGCCTCCGTGCGCCCGCCGGATGTGCGCTTCACGCCGGGGTCGGCAGAACCCCGCTCGTCGCCGGAGGGCACCATCAGCTATGAGCTGCTCTACGGGGGAACTGACGGGGGCGCGTTCAGCCTCACCTACCGCGAGTATGGTGCGGATGGGGTGAAGTGTCCGACGGCCAGTCAGGAGCTGCACTACACCGCGACGAGCAGCACGATCCGCTTTCGCGACCTTCAGATCGCGGTCCACGCGGTCACCGGCGAGCAGATCGAATTCACGGTATCGGCCGACGGTCGTTGAGGCCGGGGCACTCCAACAAAACCAAGCCCCGCCTCCCAATTGGGAGGCGGGGCGGTGCATGCGCCGGAGAGGATTCGAACCTCTGACCTTTGGCTCCGGAGGCCAACGCTCTATCCAGCTGAGCTACCGGCGCGGGACTGCGTCCAGGTGATGCGAAACGGGTATTGAGTGTTGGGTGTGTTCCGGTGTGCGTTCGGCACCCAACACCCAACACGCAACACCGTTCGTTCAAAGATCGGGGCGCCGGGATTTGAACCCGGGACCTCCTGCTCCCGAAGCAGGCGCGCTAACCGGGCTGCGCTACGCCCCGTACTGCCGGTGAGGAGTGACCGGTGACCGGTGACCGGGTCGTTCGGATCCATCCTCCCCATGCCCGGTCACTGGTCACCAGTCACTGGTCACGGGTCATGCGCCCATGAGGACTCGAACCTCAAACCTTCTGATCCGTAGTCAGATGCTCTATCCAATTGAGCTATGGGCGCTCGTTCCCTCGGGCCGGCGAGCCGGTCCGGAGGGAGCGGTAATATAAGAGAATGGCCCTCGGATGGTACCCCGAAGGGGCCCTACGTCCCTCCCGGGCGCCGCTGCCAGAACGCCGCCACGCGGGCGCGTCCCTCCGGTGTGAAGAGCGTCGTGGTCCATCGCCCCAGGGCCGCGAGCCCGACCACCCCGAGGACCGCCCAGACCCAGGTCGCCCCAGGCATCGACTCGATCAGGTCCCGGCCGCTCCGAGCCGCCAGGTAGGAGGCGCCGACCAGCGCCGGCGTCCAGATGGCCCCGATGACCATCAGCCAGAGCGCGTACCGGACGAATCCGGCCCGCAGCACCCCGGCCGCCACATAGACCGGGAACCGGGTCCCGGGCAGGAACCGGCTCGTGAGCACCACGCCCATCCCCTTCCGCCCGAACCACTCGGTCGCTCGATCGAGATCCTCCGGTGTGAGCAGCCATCGCATCGGTCGGCGCGTGACGATCGCGCGGCCGAGGGAGCGGCCGAGCAGGTAAAGCACCTGGTCACCGAAGACGATCCCGGCGTACACGGCGATGATCCCCGGAACGAGGGGGATGCTTCCGCGCGCAGCGAGCACCCCGGCCGCGACGCAGGCCAGGTCTTCGCTGAGCAGAGGGATGAGCGCCAGCAACGCGAGGACCACGAAGAGGGAAACTCCTTGCGCGGAAGCGAGTCCGCGGGCGTCGAATGGGGCCGCGGCGGCAATGATCCTCGCGTGCGCAGCGGTCTCCCTGGTCGTGGCCGTCTGCGCGCGCACCGAGGCGAGGAATGGACGCAGCGCGCCCGTCAGGACCTCGGGCGCGATCCCACCGGGGCCGTCGCCGCGTCCGAGCAGCCGGAGTTCGGCCTGCGGGACGAGCCGCGCATGCTCGGTCGCGGTGGCGACCGGACGGGTAGGATCCCCTCGAGGCTGCAGGATCAAGGTCGGTCCGTTCCAGCGGCCGAGCGCGGCGCGGACGGGGCGCCTGTCATTCGCGGCCAGCACGCGCGCGGCATCCCCGTCGAGGCTGCCACCGTCGAAGGCGCCGAAGTGCGGGATCAGGTTGCGCGCGGCCCAGAACGCGCCCAGCTCGGCGTGTCGCAGCGCGAGATTGAGATGGTGCTCGCCGAGGAGGTCGAACTCCTCGACCCCGGAGGCGCTGACGAGGGTCAGCGAACGGATCCGCCCCGGCGCCGCCGCCGCCAGGGCGATCGCCGTCCCCCCGCTGGTCCCGACGGCGACCAGGTCGACCCCGGGCCAGGTCATCTGGTCGAGGGTGGCCGTGATGTCCTCGCCCTGGTGGGCGAAAGTGAGCGCCACGTCGTTCCGGGCCTGCGCGTCGTCCTGTACCAGCACCTGGTACGAATCAGCGAGCGCTTCGGCGATCCCGCGATACCGCTCGGCCGGTTCCCCGGCGCTGGCGAGGAGGAGGACCGGCGTGGCGTTCCGGCTCCCCGTGAAGATGCCCGCATCCGACGCGCGCGCGCTCCGCTCACGCTCCCAGCGGACCAGGCTCGAGGGAACGAGCAAGGTCAGGTAGATCGCCAGGAGGGTGCGGCCGGACAGGCGGGGGATCATCGCTGGAAGGAAACCGCCGGAGCGCCGTTGGGGGAGGGCCGGTGCAAGCGAAGAGGGCCGCGGGGGTCGCGGGCGGCCGTCGATGGGCCGTACAAGATTCGAACTTGTGACCTCTACGATGTCAACGTAGCGCTCTAACCAACTGAGCTAACGGCCCTTTGATGCATCAGGCGGCCCGGCGATCCTTCCGCCTGACCGCCTAATAGCGGGGGTGGGATTTGAACCCACGACCTCCGGGTTATGAGCCCGGCGAGCTACCAGACTGCTCCACCCCGCGACGTTGATCGCACCCGAAAGACAGGTGCCTACCCTGTGGGCCTTCGATTCATCGAAGGCTCCGTAGAGCGGGAAACGGGACTCGAACCCGCGACCCCAACCTTGGCAAGGTTGTGCTCTACCAACTGAGCTATTCCCGCAACCGCCGGTGGCAAACCTACCGGGCCCTGCCACACGGCGCAACCTTCAGCGAGTGGAGGCGAGGGGGATCGAACCCCTGACCTCGTGAATGCCATTCACGCGCTCTCCCAACTGAGCTACGCCCCCGCTATAATACGCCCCCGAGGACTTCCCAAGGGAGTCCGAAATTCTAGCCCGCTTGCGGGCTCAGGTCAAGCCGCAATACGCTGGTCAAGCCGGTTTTCCAGGCGGAGAATGCCCCAGAAAAAGAAGACGCCCGCCCCCAGAACGAAGGCCAAGGCGCCTGCCCGGAAGCCCACCGCCCAGGCGCCGCTCACCGCGGCCGGCATCCTCGGCGCGACGGACGCCGCCGCCAGGAAGGCACGGAAGCCGAAGCGCGTCACCGCCAAGACCCTCGGCGTCTACGACGCCGATCGTGACATCCTCGATCAGTATCTCCACGAAGTCAGCCGGACGCCGCTCCTGACCCAGCCGCAGGAGATCGCCATCGCGCGCCTCGTGCGCGCGGGCGACGAGGACGCGATGCAGGAACTGGTCAAGCGGAACCTCCGTTTCGTGATCTCGGTCGCGAAGAAGTACCAGAACCGCGGGATGCCGCTCACCGACCTCATCGGGGAAGGGAACGTCGGCCTCCTCACGGCCGCGCGGAAGTTCGACCCCGACCAGGGGGTCAAGTTCATCTCCTATGCAGTCTGGTGGATCCGCCAGGCGATCCTTGCCGCGCTCGCCCGCCACGGCCGGACCGTCCGCGTGCCGCTCAATCGCACCGCCGACCTGAGCCGGATCGTCCGCACCGCCGAAGCGCTCCGCCAGGAGCTCCGGCGCGAGCCGACGCCCGAGGAGATCTCTCACGCGGTAGGCCTCACGCTCGAAGTGGTGCAGTCGCTCGCCGCACTCAACGCCAGCGAAGTGCGGCTCGACGCCCCGCTCGATCCCGACGGCGACCGCTCCCTCATCGAGCGCTTCGTCTCCGACGACATGCCGGGTGTGGAGAGCGAGGCGATGGATAAATTCCTCACCGAGGAAGTGGACCAGGCCCTGAAGAGCCTGCCGCCGCGCGACGCGAAGGTGCTGCGCCTCTACTTCGGCCTCGACGCAGGTCAGGAGCACACCCTCGAAGAGATCGGCGGGATGCTCGGCGTCACCCGCGAGCGGGTGCGCCAGCTGCGCGACCGGGCGCTCAAGCGCCTCCGCGAAGGGGACGTCGGCCGGGCGCTGGCGAGCTTCGCCGCGTAGTCGCCTCTCCCCCTGACCCCCTCCCCACATACGTGGGGAGGGGGAACGCATTGTCGGGATGTACTCCCCCTCTCCCGCAAGGGAGAGGGGGCCTGGGGGTGAGGTCCTGCATTGCCGCCTTGCTCATCCCCCTGTTAACCCGTAACTTCAAGCCGTGCCTGCACTTCCGGCCTCTCCGTCGCTCGAACGGCCTGTCGCTCGCGTCGGACACTGGACTCTCATCGCCGCGCGGGCGGCCGCTGACATCCGCACCTGGCTTCCGCTGACCGCGGGCCAGATGCGCCGCCTCGGCGTGGACAGCCTCCCCATCGCGCTCTTCATTGCTGTCTTCACCGGCATCGTCCTCGCCCTCCTCTCGAGCTACACCTTCACCGGCGCCGTCCCGCTCTACTTCGTCGGGGCGCTCGTCGGAAAGACCATCATGATGGAGCTCGGCCCGGTCCTGACCGGACTGGCGCTCGCCGGCAGGGTCGGGGCCAACATCGCCGCCGAGCTCGGCACGATGAAGGTGACCGAACAGGTCGATGCGCTGGAGACGCTCGCGTACGACCCCAACAGCTACCTCGTGATGCCGCGCGTCGTCGCCGGCACGCTGATGTTCCCGATCGTTACCGCGCTCGCCATCGCGCTCGGCCTGGTCTCGGGGTGGATCACCGCGGTCAACCTGCTCGACCTCTCCACCCAGGACTTCGTGAAGGGACTGAAGCAGTTCTATGTCTTCAAGGACGTCTGGTTCGGCCTGGTCAAGGCCACCAGCTTCGGCACCGCCGTGACCCTGCTGGGCGCCGTCTGCGGCCTGAAGAGCGGTGTCGGCGCCGAAGGGGTCGGCCGGGCGACGACCACCGCCGTGGTCTGGGGGTGCTGCGCGATCCTGGTGCTCGACGCCTTCTGGGCGATCATCCTCCTATGAGGCGCACGGTCGCATGGTCGCACGGTCGCACTTGGGCCGGGACGAGAAGGCCGTTCGTGCGCCTGTGCGTCAGTGCGCCTGTGCGTCAGTGCGCCGGTGCGCCTGTGCGCCTATGATCACCTTCCGGGACGTCCACAAGGGATTCGGCCCCAAGCAGGTGCTCCGCGGGGTGACGCTCGACATCCCTGACGGCCAGACCACCGTCCTCCTCGGCTACTCGGGCACCGGGAAGAGTGTCGCGCTCAAACTCATCGCCGGCCTGCTGAAGCCCGATGAGGGCGCAGTCGAGGTCGACGGCGTCGTGGTCAAGGACCAGGACGCGCGGGGACTCGTCGAGGTGCGCGCGCACATCGGGTACGTCTTCCAGTTCGCGGCCCTGTTCGACTCGATGACGGTGGCGGAGAACATCCGCCTCGGACTGGTCCGGCGGCGGATCGGCGAGGAGGAGCAGGCCGAGCGCGTGCGGGAGAGCCTCCGGCTGGTAGACCTGTCGGGGACGGAGGAGCGCTTTCCCGCCGAGCTCTCGGGCGGGATGCGGAAGCGGGTGGGGATCGCACGGGCCATTGCCCTCAAGCCCCGCTACATTCTCTACGACGAACCCACCACCGGGCTCGACCCCGTGACCAGCGCCGTGATCGACCAGCTGATGGCGCGTACTGCGCGCGAGCTCGGCGTGACCAGCGTGGTGGTGACCCACGACATGCGGAGCGCCTACACCGTGGGCGACCGGATCGCGATGCTGTTCGAGGGCACGATCCGGCAGGTGGGCACCGTGGCGGAGATCCAGGCGACCGACGACCCCGTCGTGCGCCAGTTCATCGAAGGGCGCCCCGACGAGGCGTCCGCGGAGGCGGTCGGCACGTGAAGCGCGCGAACGAATTCCTGGTGGGTCTCGTGGTGCTGGTGGCGCTGGCCGTGGTCGTGGCCGGCGCGCTCTGGCTCTCCGAGACGCGCCTGGGCGCCACCGAAGCGCTGGCGGCCGCGCGGTTCCGCACCGTGGGCGGGCTCAAGGTCGGCGGCCCGGTGACCCTCCGCGGCGTGCGGGTGGGCCGGGTCGAGGCCATACGCCTGGCCCCGGGCGGTTGGGTGGAGACCGATCTCAAGCTCTATGAAGGGGTGCTGGTCCCGCGGCACCCCGCGGCGATCGCGGCGAGCGCGAGCCTCTTCGGTGAGTGGGCGGTGACGGTCACTTCCCTCGATGATCCGCAGGACGATCCGAACGTGCGGGTGATGCTGGCCGAAGCGACCAAGCCAGGGACCGTCTGGCCCGGGGCGACCCTCCCCGACATCGGGCAGCTGACCGCGCAGGCGAGCCGCATCGCGAGCGACATCGCCTCCCTCACCAACCGGGTCGGCCAGGCGTTCGACTCCAACACGGTCCTCGAGATGCGCCAGAGCATCCAGGACTTCTCCCGGGTGGTGGGGCAGCTCAATGACTTCACCCGCCGCACCACCGGCCGCCTCGACCTCGTCACCGGCGACGTCCAGAACGCGTCCTCGTCGATCGCCGGCGCCTCGCGCGACGCCCGCACGCTGATGGGACGGATCGACAGCGCCACCGCCAATGGCAACCTCCAGGCGATCCTGCAGAACACCCGCTCCGCCTCGGGGTCGCTCGATTCGACCGCCGAGGACCTGCAGGCGGTGGTGGCGCGGGTGCGCGAGCACGAGGCGAACCTCGTGACCGTCCTCGAAGGGGCCGACTCGGTGATGGGGCGCCTCGCGGCGGGGCGGGGGACGCTCGGGATGCTCTCGTCCGACTCCACCCTGTACCGGGAGACCACGGCCACCATCGTCGAGCTGCGGAAACTGATCGCCGACATCCAGGCGAATCCGCGGAAGTACTTCAAGTTCTCGGTGTTCTAGCGGTCGTGGGTCACGGGTCGTGGGTCTTGTGACCCAGACCATGGACCCGCCCGATGTCGGTCCCGCGACTCACGACTCACGACCCACGACCCATGAGCAACCGCAAGCGCAAGTCCAGTCGAGAGGTCTCCGCCGGCGGCATCGTCTTCCGGCGGTTCCCGGAGGGTTTCCGCTTCCTCCTGGTCAAGGACCCTTACAAGAACTGGGGCTTCCCCAAGGGCCACCTCGAAGAGGGTGAGACCCCGGCCGAGGCGGCGCTCCGCGAGACCAAGGAAGAGGCGGGGCTCGAGGACGTGGAGATCACCGGCCCGATCCGGATCATCGACTGGCATTTCCGGTTCCGCGGCAAGGCGATCCACAAGTTCTGTCACTTCTTCCTGATGGAATCGAAGAGTGGCGACCCCAAGCCCCAGCTCGAGGAAGGGATCACCGACTTCACCTGGGTCCCGCTCGAAGGGGCGCTCGAGAAGCTGAGCTACGACAACGCCCGCGGCGCCCTCCGCCGCGCCGGCGAGATGGCGCGCACGCTCGTCGCAGTGGGACGTGGCCGGTCCCAGCCGAAGGAAGGGCGCGAGTCGGAGGAGTCCATCGCCGCCGACCTCCCCGCGCCGACCGAACCGACCCCCAGCTGACATGCCGGTCGTCGCCGCATTGACCGACGGCCGCACGGCCTTGGCGGCGCTCCGACGCGCCTTGCCCCGCGGGGCCGGGCGCGTCGTCGCGTGCAAGACCCTCGAGCAGGTGCGCGCGGTGCTCGGGCGACGGCTCTCGGATGCGGTGGTGGTGAGTCCCCGGGCGGTCCCCCTCCTCGGCCTGAGCGCGCTCGCCCGCGACTTTCCCGCCGTCCCCATCATCTGCTACGCGGCGTTCCGCCCCGATGACGGCGACCTGCTGCACGCCGTGGCGACCTCCCTCCGCGCTCCCGTCGCGGTCGAAGGGGTGGACGACGCGATGCTGGGCGACCTGGTCGCGCGTACCGGGGCGAGCGCCGAGCGCCGGCGAGCCCTGGTCGATGCGCCACGCCTCCTCCGGTTCCGGACCCAGCTCCAGCGTGACGTCTGGCTCCAGATCCTCGCGCTGGCCCACGCACCGGTGCGGGCTGGCGCGCTCGCGCGGAAGCTCGGCGTGAGCCGTGAGCACCTCTCGCGTGAGTTCGCGCTCGAGGCGGCCCCGAACCTGAAACGAGTCATCGACCTCGCCCGGGTCGCCACCGCGGCGCACCTCCTGCAGAATCCTGGCTTCACCGCCGCGACCGCCGCCCGCATGCTCGGCTTCGCCTCCGCCAGTCACCTCGGCTCGACCGCGCGGCGGGTGGCGGGGACCAGCAACAAGGGGCTCGTCGATCTCGGGCCGCGTGGTGTGCTGGTGGCATTCGCGCGGGGTGGGCGGACCAGAAGCAGGGTGTAGGCGGGCCGGCGGGCGGGCGGGTGGGTAGGCGGGCAGTAACAGCAAGGAACCGTCCTGAGCGAAGCGAAGGACCTAGCTCGGTAAACTAGGTCCTTCGTCGCTAGCGCTCCTCAGGACGGTTCCGATCCTTGTCTGCCTGTCCGCCTGTCCGCCTGTCCGCCTGTCCGCCTACCCCCCTGTCCGCCTGTCCGCCTGTGCGCCTGTGCGCCTGCCCCCGCCTAGCCTCACAGCGGCCACGGCGCTAAAATGGCTGCCTTGCCTCTGACCGGTTTTGTGATAAATTTCACAAGCTGTAGTCCAACTTGATCCGACCACCGTTTGTGGGAGCACCATGGCCAGCGAATCGACCCTCCGTCCCGGCGAACTGAAGGATGTCCTCCTCAAGGAGATCGCGGCCGCGAGCCTCGGTCAATCCGATGCCCGCGACGTCGGCACGGTCCTCGAGGTGAAGGACGGTGTGGCGCGGATCTACGGACTTGCCGGCGCGATGTCGGGTGAGCTGCTCGAGTTCACGACGGCCGAGACCGGCGAGACCATCTCCGGGCTGGTGCTGAACCTCGAGGCCGACAGCGTCGGCGCCGCGGTCATGGGCGACTATCTGAAGCTGAAGGAAGGGGACGAGGTCCGCTGCACCGGCCGCGTGCTCGACGTCCCGGTCGGGCCGGCGATGCTGGGCCGCGTGGTCGACGCCCTTGGGCGCCCTGTCGACGGAAAAGGCCCGATCAAGGCGACCGGCACCCGGCTGGTCGAGATGATCGCCCCCGGCATCATCGTCCGCCAGCCGGTGAAGGAGCCGCTGCAGACGGGCATCAAGTCGATCGACGCGATGATCCCGATCGGCCGCGGCCAGCGCGAGCTCATCATCGGCGACCGCGGCACCGGCAAGACCGCCATCGGCATCGACACCATCATCAACCAGAAGGGTCAGGGCGTCGTCTGCGTGTACGTCGCCATCGGCCAGAAGCGGTCGACGGTCGCCTCGGTGGTGGAGAAGCTGCGCGCGGCCGGCGCCCTCGAATACACCGTGATCGTCGTCGCCTCGGCGGCCGACCCGGCCCCGCTCCAGTTCATCTCCCCGTACACCGGCTGCGCCATCGCCGAGTACTTCATGTATGAGGAGGGGAAGGCGACCCTCTGCGTGTACGACGACCTCTCCAAGCAGGCCGCCGCGTACCGCCAGCTCTCGCTCATCCTGCGCCGCCCGCCGGGCCGCGAAGCGTATCCGGGCGACGTGTTCTATCTCCACAGCCGCCTGCTCGAGCGCGCCGCCAAGATCTCCGACGACGCGGGCGTCATCAAGTACGATCCGCGCATCAAGAAGCCGGGCGGCTCGCTCACCGCGCTCCCGATCATCGAGACCCAGGCCGGCGACGTCTCGGCGTACATCCCGACCAACGTCATCTCGATCACCGACGGGCAGATCTTCCTCACCACCGACCTGTTCTACTCGAACGTGCGTCCCGCGGTCGACGCCGGCATCTCGGTGAGCCGCGTCGGCGGCAACGCGCAGATCAAGGCGATGAAGCAGGTCGCCGGTCCGCTCCGCCTCTCGCTGGCGCAGTACCGCGAGCTCGAGGCGTTCTCGCAGTTCGGGTCCGAGCTCGACGCCGCCACCCAGAAGCAGCTCGCCCGCGGCGCCCGGCTGGTCGAGATCCTGAAGCAGCCGCAGTACTCGCCGATGGCGGTCGAGAAGCAGGTCGCGATCGTGTGGGTGGTGACCAATGGCCACCTCGACGACGTCGACGTGAAGCACGTCCGCCAGTGGGAGTCCGACTTCCTCTCCTACCTGGCCTCGGCCCAGCCCACGGTGCTCGAAGGGATCAAGACCAGGAAGGCGCTGGACGACGCGCTGACCGGCCAGCTCAAGGCCGCGGTCGCCGCCTTCAAGCCGCTCTTCCGGGCCGCCTGAGATGGCGCAGACCAAGGCGCTCCGGGGGCGGATCAAGTCGGTCCAGAACACCCGGAAGATCACCCGGACGATGGAACTGGTCTCCACGTCCAAGCTGAAGCGGGCGCAGGACCGCGTGGTGTCCGCGCGGCCCTACGCCGAGGCGCTCGCGGCGGTGATCGCGGATCTGTACACGGCGGAGCTGGCGGAATCGTTCCCGCTCCTCCGGCGGCCGGCGAGCCCGGCCGTCGGCGGACCGAAGCGGGCGGTGATCATCCTCGTGACCTCCAATCGCGGTCTCGCGGGCGGGTTCAACGCCGGCCTGATCAAGGAAGCGCGTCGGCGCATCGAAGAGCTCGAGGCCTCGGGCCACACGGTGGAGCTCCACGCCGTCGGCAAGAAGGGGATCGGCTACTTCCGGTATGTCGGCCGGATGCCGGCGGTGCAGCGCATCGACATCGGCGACAAGCCGACCGCTGAACACTCCACCGAGCTCGTGGCCGAATTGATCGCGGCATTCGAGCAGGGGACCCTCGCCAGCGTGGATCTGGTCTACTCCCGCTTTGTCAGCGCGATCAGCACCCCGCCCACGACCCTCCGGATCCTCCCGGTCGAGGCACCGGCGGCCAAGGGGGTGCGGCCCGACTACCTGCTCAAGCCGGGGGCCGACGCCATCCTGGGGTCACTCCTGCCGCTCTACGTCCGGAACGCGGTGTACCGCGGCCTGGTCGAGACCGCGGCGGCCGAGCACGGCGCCCGCCGGACCGCGATGAAGAACGCGACCGACAACGCGGGCGACATCATCCATTCGCTCAAGCGCACGTACAACCGCCTCCGCCAGGCCGCGATCACGCAGGAGATCAGCGAGATCGTCGGCGGCGCGGCGGCGTTGCAGGACTGAGTACGGGCGCGACAAGTCGCGCCACAACAATCACAGGGAATATCATGGCGACAGCGACGCAGCAGATCGGCAAGGTCATCCAGGTCATCGGTCCCGTCCTCGACGTCGAGTTCGAGCCCGGTCACCTGCCCGAGATCTACAACGCCCTCCTCCTCGAGAACTCGACCGGCGCGGTGCCGGTGCGGCTCGTGGCCGAGGTGCAGCAGCACATCGGGCAGAACCAGGTGCGCGCGGTGGCGATGAGCACCACCGACGGCGTGGTCCGCGGGATGGACGTCATCGACACCGGCGCGGCGATCTCGGTGCCGGTCGGCGATGTGCCGCTCGGCCGCATCCTCAACGTGCTCGGTGAGCCGGTCGACGGTGGCGCCCCGATCCCGAAGGATGCCCTGCGGTGGCCGATCCACCGCGAGACCCCGAAGTTCACCGACCTCGAGCCCAAGACCGAGGTGTTCGAGACCGGCATCAAGGTCATCGACCTGATCGCCCCGTTCGTGAAGGGCGGCAAGATCGGGCTCTTCGGCGGCGCCGGCGTCGGCAAGACGGTCATCATCATGGAGCTGATCAACAACGTGCAGAAGGGGCACGGCGGCAAGTCCGTGTTCTGCGGCGTCGGCGAGCGGACCCGTGAGGGGAACGACCTCTACCAGGAAATGAGCGAGAGCGGCGTCATCAAGAGCACCGCGCTCGTGTACGGCCAGATGAACGAGCCGCCAGGCGCGCGGCTCCGCGTCGGCCTCTCGGGCCTGACCATCGCGGAATATTTCCGCGACGTCGAGAACCAGGACGTACTCCTGTTCATCGACAACATCTTCCGCTTCACCCAGGCCGGGTCCGAAGTGTCGGCCCTCCTCGGCCGCATGCCGAGCGCCGTCGGCTACCAGCCCACGCTGGCCACCGAGATGGGCGACCTGCAGGAGCGCATCACCTCGACCACCAAGGGCTCCATCACCTCGGTGCAGGCCATCTACGTGCCGGCCGACGACCTGACCGACCCGGCGCCCGCCACCGCCTTCGCCCACCTCGACGCCCAGGTGGTGTTGAGCCGCGCGATCTCGGAACTCGGCATCTACCCGGCGGTCGACCCACTCGACAGCTCCAGCCGCATCCTGGACGCGCAGTACCTCGGCCAGCGTCACTACGACGTGGCCATCGGGGTGCAGCGCATCCTGCAGCGCTACAAGGGGCTCCAGGACATCATCGCCATCCTGGGCATGGACGAGCTCTCGGAAGAGGACAAGCTGGTCGTGTCGCGAGCGCGGCGCGTGCAGCGCTTCCTGTCGCAGCCGTTCTTTGTCGCCGAGCAGTTCACTGGCTTCCCCGGCAAGTACGTCAAGCTGGCCGAATGCATCGAGTCGTTCGAGCGGGTGCTGGCCGGCGAGTTCGACCACCTCCCCGAGCAGGCGTTCTATATGGTGGGTGGGATCGACGAAGCGGTGGAGAAGGCCAAGAAGATGGCGTCGGCG
>JANLXK010000480.1:0-8057 GCA_031365045.1 Gemmatimonadota bacterium
TACAAGGTGGACCAGCCGTTCACGGTGGACAGCGGAGATGTGTTCATCGCCCGCTCGCTGATCCGGTGCAGCAACGGGGTGCCGGAGTACGGCAAGCTGCAGATCCTCGCGGTCGACAGCGTAGCGCACACGGTGCAGTTCCAGATCATGGTCAACAACAACTGCGGCTATCGCGGGCTCCAGCCCGGCCTCCCCGGCAACTGATCCTGTGATCGACATCCGACGGCTCCGGCAGGATCCCGACGGGGTGCGGGCGGCGCTGGCGCGTCGCCAAGACCCCGCGCTCGACCGCGCCGTGGACCAGCTCCTGGCGCTCGACGTGCGCCGGCGGGGGCTCCTCACCACGGTCGAGGCGCTCAAGGCCGAGCGCAACACGATGAGCGACGAGGTGGCGCGGAAGAAGAAGGCCAAGGAACCGGCCGACGACCTCCTCGCCACCCTCAAGGCGTCCGGCGACCGGGTGAAGCTGCTCGACGCCGAGGTGCACGGGGTCGATGAAGAGCTGGAACGGCTCCTGATGGTGGTGCCGAACCTCCCGCTCGCCGATGTCCCGGATGGCGCTGCGACCGCGAACAAGGTCGTCCGCACCTGGGGCACCGCGCCGTCGTTCGCCTGGACGCCGCGCCCGCATTGGGACCTCGGCGCCGCGCTTGGCATCCTCGACCTGCCGCGGGGCGCCAAGCTCGCGGGGTCGGGGTTCCCGGTCTTCGTCGGGATGGGGAGCCGCCTTATCCGCGCGCTGACCAACTTCATGCTCGACCTCCACACCCGCGAACACGGGTATCTCGAGGTCTCGCCGCCGTACCTCGTCAATCGCACGACCCTGACCGGCACCGGCCAGCTGCCGAAGTTCGAAGAAGACATGTACGCGAGCCCCGCGGACGACCTTTTCCTGGTGCCGACCGCCGAAGTGCCGCTGACCAACCTGCACCGCGACGAGATCCTCGACGCGAGCGAGCTACCGAAGAAGTACACCGCCTGGACCCCCTGCTTCCGCCGCGAGGCGGGAGCGGCGGGGAAGGACACCCGCGGCATCCTCCGGGTCCATCAGTTCGACAAGGTCGAGCTGGTGCAGCTGGTGCGCCCCGAGGAGTCGGTCGCGGCGCTGGAGACGATCACCGGCCACGCCGAGAAGGTGCTGCAGCTGCTCGGCCTCCAGTACCGGGTGCTGGCGCTCGCGGCGGGGGATACCGGTTTCGCGTCGGCCAAGACGTACGACCTCGAAGTGTGGGCGCCCGGGGTAGGGCAGTGGCTCGAGGTGTCGAGCAGCAGCTGCTTCACCGACTTCCAGGCCCGCCGCGCGAACCTCCGGTTCCGCCCCGAAGCGGGCGCCAAGCCGGAGTTCGTCCACACGTTGAACGCGTCGGGGCTCGCGTTCCCGCGCACGCTCATCGCCCTGCTGGAGACCGGTCAGCAGGGGGACGGCTCGGTCGTCCTGCCCGAAGCGCTCGCCGCCTACGCCGGGACCGACCGGCTCACGCCCCGTGCGTAGACCGGGGGTCGGCCGCTGGGCCCCCACGGTGGTGGTGGCCCTGGTGGCGCTCCTCGCGGGGTTGTCGATCGGCACGAGCTGGATGATGGCCCGGCACCTGCGTCAGGATGCCAGCGCCATCGGCCAGCTCTTTTCGGGCGTGTTCGCCGGGCTCAATGATCCCCGGCCTGGTGCGGCCGAGGGGGCGCTTCTCAGGCTCGGTGAGCTGGTGCGCGAGAAGGGGCTGCCGCTGGTCGTGACCGACGGGCTGGGGCAGGTGACTGCAGCCGACAACCTGCCCTTCGACGCCAAACTCTCCGACCCGCGAGTGGTGGCGTTCGCCAAGGAGCTGGACGCGGTGCGGGCCCCGATCCAGACCAGTGTCGGGACGGTGCATTACGGGCCGCTCCCGACCGAACGCCAGCTGGTGCTCCTCTCGGTGCTGCAGGGGATCACCCTCCTGGTGATGGTCGGCGTCGGGTTCCTCGCCTTCCGCACCTCGGCCAATGCCCGGCGCGACCGGGTCTGGGTGGCGATGGCGCGGGAGGCGGCGCACCAGCTCGGCACCCCGCTCACGAGCCTGCAGGGGTGGATCGAACAGATGCGGCAGGGGCATACGCCCCCCGCCGCGCTCGCGGACTTTCTGTTCCAGGACACGGAGCGGCTGGCGCGAGTGGCGCGGCGCTTCGAGCGGATCGGGAGCCCGGCGGGGCGGAAATCGGTGGGGCTCGGCGCGTTGGCGGCGCGGGTGGCGGAATATTTCCGGCCCCGGCTCCCGCGCCACGCCAACCCGATCGCGATCGTGGTCCAGGCCGCGGGTCCGGGGCCGAACGTGCTCGGCGACGAGGTGCTGCTCGAATGGGCGCTCGAGTCACTGGTGAAGAACGCGATCGATGCACTTAAGGGGCGTGCGGGGACGATCACGCTGGAGGCGGGGATGTCGGGGGACGAGGCGGTGCTCCGCGTGACCGACGACGGCCCCGGGATCCCGAGCGAGCTGGGGCTCGACATCTTCGAACCGGGGATCTCGAGCAAGACCAGCGGCTGGGGGATCGGACTCGCCTTGGTGAAGCGGGTCATCGAGGAGAACCACGAGGGGCGGGTGTCGGTGGTGCCGGTGCCGAACGGGGCGAGCTTCGAGATCCGGTTGGCGGTACAGCCCCTCCCCTGAGCCGTCCCCCGCCTCTCCCCCCAGCCCCCTCCCCGCAAATCGGGGAGGGGGAGTCGCTCCGATGCCCTGATAGCCCCCTCCGGTTTTCGGAGGGGGGTTGGGGGGAGGTGGATTATCTTCCCGCGATGCCTGCTTCCGACGCCGAACTGCTCGACTCCCTGAATCCCGCCCAGCGGGAAGTCGTCGAGCACGTCAGCGGGCCGCTCCTGGTCCTCGCCGGCGCGGGCTCGGGGAAGACGCGGGTCCTCACGCTCCGGATCGCCCGCCTTATCGAGGAGCACGGGGTGCCGGCGGACCGGATCCTCGCCGTCACCTTCACCAACAAGGCGGCTGGAGAGATGAAGGCGCGGATCGGGCGGCTCCTCGGCCGCGACCCCGCGGGGCTCTGGATCGGCACCTTCCACTCCTTGAGCGCGCGGCTGCTCCGGCGCGAAGCGGAGTTCCTCGGCTTCACCCGGCAGTTCACGATCTACGACGAGGACGACCGCAACGCCCTCATCGGCCGGCTCCTCGATGAGCTGGGGTACGACAAGAAGAAGATGCCCCCGCGCGCGATCGCCGGGATCATCAGCGGCGCCAAGAACCGGATGGTCGAGCCCGAGGAGCTGGCCCGTTCGAGCCCGTTCGACCTCCTGGTGAAGGCGGCGGCGGCGGTCTACGAGAAACTGGGGCCGGCGCTCCAGGCCGCCAACGCGATGGACTTCGATGACCTGCTCCTGCACCCGGTACGGCTCTTCCATCTCTATCCCGACCGACTCGAGCTCTGGCGCCGCCGATTCGACTTCCTCCTGGTCGACGAGTTCCAGGACACCAACACCGCCCAGTACCGCCTGATCCGTTTCCTCGGCCTGGGACACGGCAACGTGATGGCCGTGGGCGACGACGACCAGTCCATCTATGGATGGCGCGGCGCCCAGGTCGGGAACATGCGGGAGTTCCAGTCCGACTTCCGTGGCACGAAGGTAGCGCGGCTGGAGCTCAACTATCGCTCGACCCAGGTGGTGCTCGACGCCGCCAACAAGGTCATCGCACAGAACAAGGGACGGATCGGGAAGACGCTGACCACCACGCGCGCCGGGGGCGAGACGATCACCGTCGTGGCCGCCGCGGATGAACGGGACGAAGCGGAGTGGGTGGTGCGGGAGCTCGAGGCCCGTCGCGAGGATTGGGACTACGGTGCGATGGCGGTGCTCTATCGTACCAACGCACAGAGCCGGGCGTTCGAGGAGCAGTTCCGCCGGAAAGGGGTCCCGTACCGGATCGTCGGGGCGATCAGCTTCTACGACCGGCGCGAGGTGAAGGACCTCCTCGCCTACCTGCGGCTGGTGGCCAACCCGCGCGACGACGAGGCGTTCAACCGCGCGATCAACGTTCCCCGTCGCGGCATCGGCGAGGCGAGCCTCACAGCCTTCACGCTGGCCGCACGCCAGTGGCACAAGAGCCTCCTCGAGGCGGCGCGCACCGCCGACACGATCCAGGAGCTCCGGCCCAACGTGCGGAGCGCGTTCAAGGCGTTCGCCGAGCTGATCGACCGGCTGGGCCAGTTCGCCCAGGTCGAGATGCCGGCACCGGTCCTGGAACGGCTCATCGAGACGCTCGAGTACGAAAAGATCTTGATGGAAGAGGGGCCGGAGGGGGCGGAGCGGTGGGAGAACGTGAAGGAATTGGTGGCCGGTGCGGCCGAGTGGTCGGAAGAAGTGCCGACCGAAGGCGCAGAAGGCGCGTCAGGCGCGGAAGAGGGGCTCGAAGGCACGCCGCTGGAGCGCTTCTTGGAAGAAGCTGCCCTCGTGGCTGCTCCCGACAAGGAGCAGGGGGACGAGGCCGGCGTCACGATGATGACGCTCCACACCGCCAAGGGGCTCGAGTGGCCGGTGGTGGTGATGGCGGGGATGGAAGAGGGGCTCTTTCCGTTGAGCCGAGCGATGGAGTCACCGGAAGGGATCGAGGAAGAGCGGCGGCTCGCGTACGTCGGCATCACCCGCTCGCGCGACAAGCTCTACGTCACCTGGGCCCGCTCGCGCCGGCGTGGCGGGCAGCTGATGCCGGGGGTGATGAGCCGTTTCGTCGAGGACCTCCCCGCCGACCGGGTCGAAGAGAAGCGGACCAGCGCGATGTTCGCGCCCTTCGGGGGGCGCACGGGCGGACAGGCGCACGGGCGCACTGGAAGTTGGAGCGGTGGCTGGGGAGGGGGACGCGGCGCGGGCGCCAAAGGATCTCCTGGTTCAGGCGATTGGCATCCGCCTCAATGGGCCACCGGCGCGAGCAGCCCCAGCACCCCCGCGCCGCAGCGCCACAGCCCCGAGGAGGAGCCCCAGAACGCCCCCCGCCTCGTGAAGGGAGAGCGGGTGCGCCATCGGAAGTTCGGGAGCGGGGTCATCCAGGGACTCACCGGCGGTGGCAAGGAGATGAAGGTGACGGTCCTCTTCGCCGATCCGGAGTTCGGCACCAAGCAATTGCTCGTGGCCTATGCCGGCCTCGAGCGCGACGACGACTGGGAGAGCGCATGACGATCGGCAAGGACGACGTGCTCCACGTGGCCAAGTTGGCGGAGCTCAAGGTGGCCGACCACGAGGTGGGGCCGCTGGTCCACCAATTGAACGGCATCGTCGACTTCGTGGCCCAGCTCGCCTCGGCCGACATCCCCGAGGGGACCCCGGAATTCACGGTCGGGCCCGCGCAGGTGACACTCCGCGCCGACGTGGTCGCGCCAGTACCGCTCAACCGGAGCCCCGAGCGGATGGCGCCCGACTGGCAGGACGGGTTCTACGTGGTCCCCCGCCTGTCGCACCAGGAGGGAGAATCGTGAGCGCGGTCAGGAACATCAGCACCGCGGTGCTGAGCGGACGGACCACCGCGCGCCGAGTCACCGAACACACCGAGCACCTCCTCCGCCGCGCCGACCAGCGGGGGCTGAACGCCGCGCTTGACTGGAGCCCGGAGTACCTGTCGCGCGAGGCGACGCGGATCACCCGGGACGCGGTTCGCGGGTCGCGGGATGCGATGCCGCTTGCTGGAGTACCTGTCGCGGTCAAGGACAACCTCGCCACCCTCGACCTCCCGACCACCTGCGCCTCCCGGATCCTCGACGGCTACATCTCCCCGTTCGAGGCCACCGCGGTCACGCGGCTCCGCGCCGCGGGAGCCTTCGTCGCCTGCAAGGCGAATATGGACGAGTTCGCGATGGGCTCGTCCACCGAGTGGTCGGCGTTCGGCCGGGTGCAACATCCCGACTTCCCTGATCGCGTCCCCGGCGGCTCGTCCGGCGGCTCGGCCGCGCTGGTCGCCGCGGGCGTCACGCCGGTGGCCCTCGGCTCCGAGACCGGCGGCTCGGTGCGCCAGCCCGCCTCGTTCTGCGGCGTAGTGGGCGTGAAGCCGACCTACGGCCGCGTGAGTCGCTACGGTCTCGTCGCCTTCGGTTCCTCGCTCGACTGCATCAGCGTCTTCGGCGAGAAGGTCGATGACGCGGCGCGCCTCCTCTCCATCATCAGCGGGCACGACCCGCTCGACGCCACCAGCGCCGACCTCCCGCCGCTGGCACTCCCGGCTCCGCGGACCGACTTGAAAGGGATCACCCTCGGCCTTCCCGACGAGTATTTCCCGGCCGACCTCCACCCTGGGGTCAAGGCCGCGCTCGATCAGGCCATCGCCCAGGCCAAGTCGCTCGGTGCCACCATCAAGCGGGTGTCGCACCCGCACGCCCGCTACTCGGTCCCGACCTACTACATCGTGAACCCGGCCGAGGCGGCGGCCAACCTCGCGCGGTTCGACGGGGTGCGCTACGGCAAGCGGGACGGGGGGAGCCAGGTGGATCTGCGTGGGCTCTATCGTGCCACCCGCGGCACCGGGTTCGGTCCCGAGGTGCGCCGGCGCATCCTGATCGGCACCTACGTCCTTTCGGCCGGCTACGCCGACCAGTACTACCACCAGGCGATGAAGATGCGGACGCTCATCACCCGCGACTTCACCGACGCGTTCGGCGGCGGGGTGGATCTCCTCCTCACGCCGACCACCCCGACCCCCGCGTTCAAGGCGGGGGACAAGACCGACGATCCGGTGGCGATGTACCTCGCCGACATCTTCGTGGCGGGGGCGTCGCTCGCGGGGCTCCCGGCGCTCTCGCTCCCGGTGGGACGGAGCGAGGGGCTGCCGATCGGGATGCAGCTCATCGCGCCGGCGTTCGCGGAAGCAAAGATGCTGGCGGCCGCCGCCGCCTTCGAAGGGGTACTCGACCCCCGCCGGGAGGTGCGCTGATGACCTGGGAGACCGTGATCGGGCTGGAGGTGCACGTCCAGCTCAAGACCAGGAGCAAGATGTTCTGCGGCTGCGCCACCACCTTCGGTGACCCGCCCAACACCAATGTCTGTCCCGTCTGCCTGGCCCTCCCGGGCGCGCTCCCGGTGCCCAACGCCGAAGCGATCCGACTGGCGGGCCTCGCGGCGTACGCGCTCGAGTGCACCGTGCACGAGCGGTCGGTCTTCGCGCGCAAGCACTATTTCTATCCCGACCTGCCGAAGGGATACCAGATCAGCCAGTACGACCAGCCGTTGGCCACCGGCGGTACTGTGGAGATCGAGAGCCCGGAGCGGGGCACCATCCGCATCGGGGTCACTCGGCTCCACGTCGAAGAAGACTCCGGCAAGAGCGTGCACGATCGGGTGCCCGGCAAGACGGCGGTGGACCTCAACCGCGCCGGCGTGCCGCTGGCTGAGATCGTGAGCGAACCCGACCTGCGGAGTCCGGCCGAAGCGCGGGCGTACCTCACCGCGATCACGGGGATCCTGCTGGCGGCGGGGGTGAGCGACTGTTCGATGGAAGAGGGATCGCTCCGCGTGGACGGCAACATCTCCGTCCGCCGACCCGGGGCGCCCCTGGGGACCAAGACCGAGGTGAAGAACGTCAACTCCTTCAGCTACATCGAGAAGGCGCTCGAGATCGAGCGGGGACGGCAGATCGCACTGCTCGAGGGGGGCGGGAAGGTGGAGCAGGTGACCCAGCTGTACGATGCCTCCAGCAACACCCTCCGGACGATGCGGAGCAAGGAGGACAGCAAGGACTATCGCTACTTCCCCGATCCTGACCTGCCGGCGCTGGTGCTCGACCGGGCATGGCTCGCCGCGCGGCGCGATGAGCTCCCTGAGCTCCCCGCGCAGAAGCGCTCGCGGCTGATGACGCGATACGGTCTGCCCGCGTATGACGCCGGGGTGCTGATCACCGACGCGACCGTGGCCGATCACTTCGAGGCGGTCGTCGCGGCGGGGGCCGACCCGAAGCTCGCGGCCAACTGGGTGATGACCGAGGCGATCGCGGTCTGGAACGAGACCGGGGTGGTCGAAGTGTCGGCGCCCCGGCTCGCGGCGCTGATCGCGCTGGTGCGGGAGGGGACCGTGAGCCACCAGTCGGCGCGAAAGGTCTACA
>JANLXK010000518.1:0-5016 GCA_031365045.1 Gemmatimonadota bacterium
GCCGAGCATTTTCGAGGTGCCGGGGGCGCGGGACGTGGCGGTCGAGTTCCTGTCGCTCTCCAAGAGCTACTCGATGACCGGGTGGCGCTGCGGCTTTGCGGTGGGGCGGAAGGAGCTCATCGCGATCCTGACGCGCGTGAAGAGCTACACCGACACCGGGCCCTGGCTCGCGGTCCAGCAGGCCGGCATCGTGGCGCTCGATCGGAGCGACGAGTTCGTGAAGCCGTTCGCCGCCGAGCTGCAGAAGCGGCGGGATTCCGCCCTCGCGGTGCTCCGGAAGGACGGGTTCGACGTCTCCACCCCCAAGGGGGCGATGTATCTCTGGGTCCCGCTCCCCAAGGGGATCGTGTCGGCCCCGTTCACCCGACGTGTGCTCGAGGAGAGTGGCGTGGTGCTCCTGCCAGGCAGCGGCTTCGGACCGGCCGGCGAAGGGTTCTTCCGCATCGCGCTCACCGTCGGTCCCGCTCGGCTGGCCGAGGGGATCGCGCGGGTGGGTCGTATGCTGGCCACCGTGCAGGGCGAGAAGGCGTAGCCCAGGTGCGCCGACCGGAGTTCCACTGGGGAGAACCGAGCGAGGCCAAGAGCTCGCGCGGAGCGTGGCTCCTCGCGGTGGCAGTCCATTCGCTCCTCCTCTTCGGCTGGATCACCGGGCGCCCGATCGACAAGGTGCATTACCCCAAGCAGCTCATCACCCTCGCGCCGTTCGATGCGGCGGGGCGCGAGGTGAAGATGACCGTCCCTTCCGACGTCCCGCTTCCGAGCAGGGGAGTGCGCACGCCGACCGCGGCGATCTACGCGCCGCCACCGCCGGCGCCGCCGAGGCCGCTGGCCGAGCGGACCGAGCGGGCTGCTGCCCCCACACCGAGCGGACGCCGCCACGTCGGGCTCCTCGGTCCCGGACTCGGCGAAGGGCGGCTCTGGGTGGAGCCGCTCCCGTTGACGCCGCGCCAGCTGGCGTCGGTGCTGACCCGTCGGGACGCCAAGGAGCTGGCGGACAGCTTCGTGACCGCGATCGTGCAGCAATATCTCGATTCGATCGCGCACGACCCCGACATCCTGTCGCTCCAGCCGCCCAGCTGGGTGGCGGAGGTCAACGGGAAGAAGTTCGGGATCGACGCGAGCCACATCTACATCGCTGGGCTCCGGATCCCGACCGCGCTCCTGGCGCTCTTGCCGATCCCGGGGGCCAACAACCAGCGCCCCATCGACCACAATCTCGCGGGGATGGCGTACGACCTCCGGGTGGCGGGGTCGCGGGCGCGGAACCTCGACGACTTCCGCCGGGCGGTGCGGGAGCTCCGGGCCCGGAACGAACGGGACCGGGAGTTCGAGCGGAATCGGGAGCGGGCGCCGTCCGACACGTTGCGGGCGCATATTGACAATTAGCGAGAAGCGAGGAGCGCCTAGCGAGTGTCCGTATAGCTCGGAGCTCATTGGCAGACTCGCTAGGCACTAGGCACTAGGCGCTATGAAACTGATAGACCCGACTCAAACGATAGTGATCGTCCACGGCTCCCAGGGCCGGGCGGCGACGGCCGACCGTGAGCTCGCCTGGCGCTTGAAGCGCGAGGTGGACCGGCGCACCGACGGGACTACCTTCCGGCGCGCCGTGGTGGTGGGGGACGACGCCTACTACGCCCACGATGCCTTCGAGCCGAGCCCGGTGATCGCGATCGGGGGACCGGGGGTGAACCGGGCGAGCGAGGAGCTCACCGGGCACGTGCCGCTGGTCTTCTCGCAGGAGGACCGGGTCTTCGTGCAGGCGCGCTTCGAGGACGAGGATGCGCAGGTGATCCTCTGGGGGATGGACGCCGCCGCGACCGCGCAGGCGGTGGAGGCGTTCCTCTTCCAGGGGGTGCTGGACAAGATGCTGGAGCGGCTCTGGCGGCCGGGGCAGCAGGGGACGCACTAGACCACAACGGCGGAGCAGGAACCCAAGAAGCCCTGGGACCCAGGATGAACAACGATGGTGTGGTGTCAGTGCGGAGTTCTCCGCCCGAGACCACACCATTGTTTTTGTCTTGGGTTCCTGGGATTCCAGGGTTCCTGTTCCAACTAAGGTCGCCGTCGGGCCGGGCCGAGGTGCGCTCGAGCTGACCTATGTTGAGGCGGCTCGGTGAAGCTCCCGTCCGCCGCGAAGACCGCGCCGGTGTGGGGGAAGTCGAGTTGGGTGAGTCGGCGCACCTGCACCAGCGCCGCGCGGGTGCGATCGGGGACCGCGCCGACCCACTTCACCTGCTTGAGCGGCACGAACCGCCCGTGGGTGAAGCTCCCGTCGCCGTTCAGCTCCAGCTGCAGCACGCCGGTGAGCGCGTTCACGCCGGTGACGTTGAACCCATGCCAGGTGACGAAGTTCCCCATCGAGTAGGCGATCGGCCGTCCCTGGTAGAACTCGATCCCCCGGAGCACGTGGGGGCCGTGCCCCACCACCGCGTCGGCCCCGGCGTCGATCACCGCGTGGGTGAACTTCCTCAGGTCCCCGCGCTTTTCCCCGCCCATGTGCTCCATCCCGGTCCCGACCCGCACCGCCTGCTTCCCCTCGGTCCCGCCGTGGAAGGTCACGATCACGACGTCGGCGAGGTGCGCCATCGAGTCCACCACCACCTTGGCCCGGTCGACCTGCAGCAGGTCGTAGGCGAAGTCGTACGTGGTGAAGCCGATCACCGCCACCCGGGTCCACTGCCCGAAGTCGGGGGCGCAAGCCCCCTGGTCGCAGACCAGTGCCGCGACCGAGTCGAGTGCGATCTCGCCGAGCATGCCATAGTGCTTGATGCCGACGGAATCGAGGACGGCGCGGGTCTCCTCCCGTCCGGCGAGCCCCAGGTCGCTGGCGTGGTTGTTGGCGAGGTTCAGGTGGGTGAACCCCGCCTCGACCAGCCGCCGCACCATCCAACGCGGGGTGCGGAACTCATAGCAGTTGGACTTCCCTTCGCACTTGGCGGCCGGGAGGGTATCGCTCAGCGCCCCTTCGAAGTTCCCGATCACCAGGTCACCCCGGAGCAGGGAATCGACCCGCGCGAACGCGGAGGGCTGGGAATCGCTCGGTACCCCGTTCGGCAGGAAGGAGGTGCCGAGGTTGATGTCACCGGTGAACGACAGGCGGACAGGCGGACGGGCGGACAGGCGGACCGAGTCGGTCTGGAGGCGGGCGTGGGCTTCGATCAGGGCAGAGGAGGGAGGCGGTACCGAATCCTGCGCGCGAAGGAACGACGGGGCGCCCAAGAGGAGCGCCCCAGCACCCAGCACCCAGCACCCAGCACTTCTCACCCTGCCACTTCCCTCAGTCGCTTGAGCGCCGCATCTCGCCCGACCACGGCGAGGAGCTCATTCACCGGCTCCGACACCGTGCTCCCGGTGAGTGCCACGCGGATCGGCTGCATCAGGTCGCCCTGCTTCATCCCCTTCGCCTCGGCGCCGGCCTTGAGCGGTTCGGCCAGGTGGGCCGCGTTCCAATCGCTCGCGGCGACCCCGTCGAGGATCGCGAGGGCGAGCTTCAGGTTCTCCCCGAACGCCGCGCCGAGCTTCTTCTGCAGCGCCGTTCCCTTCTCGTCGATCACCGCACGTGAAGGATCGAGCCGCACCGCCGCCTGGCTGGCAATGTCGGTGATCAGGCGGGAGCGGGCCTTCACGGCGTCGATGACCGGAGTCAAGAGTCGAGAGTCCAGAATCACTCCCATCGCGGCAAGCTCGCGTCGCACCTCAGGTTCGAGCTCTGCCGAGGGGACATTGGAGAGGTACTGCCCGTTCATCCACTCGAGCTTGTCGGTGTCGAACACCGCCGGCTTCGACTGGATCCGCTCCAGCGAGAACGCCTCGATCATCTCCGCCTCGGGCATGATCTCCCGGTCGCCGCCGGGGCTCCAACCGAGGAGGGCGAGGAAGTTCCGCATCGCGGCGGGGAGGATCCCCTTGGCCTGGTAGTCGCCCACCGCGGTGGCGCCATGGCGCTTGGAGAGCTTCTTCCCGTCGTTCCCGAGGATCATCGGCACGTGCGCGAAGACCGGCACGGTGGCGCCGAGGGCACGATAGATGGCGATCTGCTTCGGGGTGTTGGAAATGTGGTCGTCGCCGCGGATGACGTGGGTGATCCGCATTGTGATGTCGTCGGAGACGACCGCGAGGTTGTAGATCGGGGTCCCGTCGCTCCGCAGGATGATGAAGTCGTCGAGGTCGTGGCCCTGGAAGGTGATCGTCCCGTGGACCGCGTCCTCCCACGCCAGCTCTTCCTGCGGCATCCGGATCCGAATCGACGCGGGCAGCCCCGCTTTCAGCTTGGCGTTGACCTCGGTCGCGGAGAGCTTGCTGCAGCGCCGGTCGTACTTGAAGCCGGTCTTGGCCTTGTCGGCGAGGGCGCGTTGGGCGTCGAGCTCCTCCTTGGTGCAGAAGCAGGAGTACGCCTTGCCGGCCTCGCGCAGCTGCTTGGCGTCAGCCTGGTGCTGTGCGACCGCCGCGCCCTGGAAGATCGGGCCTTCGTCCCAGGAGATCCCGAGCCACTTCAGGCCGTCGAGGATGACCTGAGTGTGGCTCTCCGTGCTCCGCTCCTTGTCGGTATCCTCGATCCGGAGGATGAAGGTGCCGCCGGTCTTCTTGGCGTAGAGCCAGTTGAAGAGAGCCGTGCGGGCGCCACCGACGTGGAGGTAGCCGGTGGGGGAGGGGGCGAAGCGGACGCGTGGAGGCATCGGAACCATCGGTGGCAATGTCAGAAGTGCTGAGTGCTGAGTGCTGGGTGCCGGGGCATCGGAGCGGGATGGACCCACCCAGCACCCAGCACCTGGCACCCAGCACTCGTACAGACGGAGCGGGGGGGATTCGAACCCCCGATAAGAGCTTTAGACCCCTATAACGGTTTAGCAAACCGCCGCCTTCAGCCACTCGGCCACCGCTCCAACCGGCCGGTAAAGTAGCCATCCGGGGGCGGTCGAACAACCTCACCCCGACGCCTCCCCCTCTCCCAAAGGTCAAGGGGGCACAAGCAGTGAGTGCTCCCCCTCCCCCGACAGGGGGAGGGGATGGGGG
>JANLXK010000526.1:0-3131 GCA_031365045.1 Gemmatimonadota bacterium
CGCGGAGATGAACGACAGGTTGCCGTAATCCAACATCGCGTGGACGACGATCGATCCCGCACTGCGGCGGCCGGTCGGGGCCGCCACGACGGTGCCCGGGTCGCCTGCGTCGGGGACCTACAAGCCGACGAACGTCGGTGCCGGCGATCCGTTCGCCGCCCCGGCCCCCACCCCCTCGGCCGCGACGACGCTTGCGACCTTCAAGGGCGTCAACCCGAACGGAACCTGGAATCTGTGGGTCGTGGACGACTTCACCGGCGATTCGGGCTCGATCACCGGCTGGTGCCTCAACCTCGTTTCGATATGCACCGCGGACGCCGACTGCAGCGACGGCAACCCGTGCACGACCGATGCGTGCACCAACAGCCAATGCACCCACACCAACAACACCAACCCGTGCAACGACAACAACGCCTGCACCGCGAACGACACGTGCAGCGGCGGCGTTTGCGTCGGCGGCGCCCCGCCGCCCTGCGACGACGGCAACGCCTGCACGGCCAACAACTGCAACGCAGGGACCGGCCTGTGCGAGAACCCGGCGATCGTCTGCAACGACAACAACACCTGCACCGACGACACCTGCAACCCGGGGACGGGCTGCGTCTTCACCGCGAACGACGCCAATCCGTGCACCGACAACAGCCTCTGCACGACCCCCGACGTCTGCGTCGCGGGCGCGTGCGTGGGTCAAAACCCGGTGGTCTGCGCGCCGGATGCGAACGTCTGCACGACCGAGGCGTGCAATCCTGCGACCGGTCTGTGCGGATCGACGAACAACACCAACGCTTGCAATGACGGCAATGTCTGCACCTCGGGGGACACCTGCGGGCCGGCGTTGGCTGAAAACTTCGACGGCGAGACCGCTCCGAACCTACCGGGGACCTGGGCCACCGGAGTTACGGGTACCGGGAATCCTTGGACGGCGGTGAGCACTAGCAGCGACACGCCGCCGAATTCGGCCTTCGGGTTCGACGGTCCCGCGGTGGCGGACGAAGAGCTCGTCTCTCCGGTGTTCAACGTCGCCACGGCCTCGGCCCAGTTGACGTTCCGGAACCGGTGGACCTTCGAGAGCGCGACGACCTGTTTCGACGGCGGCGTGCTCGAGATCGACATTGCCGGCGGCGGATTCACGGACATCGTCACCGCAGGCGGCAGCTTCGTCAGCGGCGGTTACAACGGCACCGTGTCGGCGTCCTTCAGCAATCCGCTGGCGAGCCGCTCGGCCTGGTGTAACGCTTCGGCCGGCTACCCGGCTTACCTCTCGACGGTCGTCAATCTCCCCGCGGCCGCCGCGGGACAGCCGGTCCAACTCCGGTGGCGCGTCGGCACCGACACGAGCACGGGTGCCGCGGGTCAGAACATCGACTCGATCCTCGTCCTCGACGGCTCCACTTACACCTGCCTCCCCGGCACGGGAGTTCTCGACTGCAACGACGGCAACCCCTGCACCGACGACTCCTGCGATCCGGTCCTGGGTTGTCAGCACACCAACAACACCGACCCGTGCGATGACGGCAACCAGTGCACCATCCTCGATAGGTGCGCCGCCGGCGCATGCGGCGGCACCACGGTGGTCTGCAACGACAGCAACGCGTGCACGACCGACACGTGCAGCCCGACCTTGGGCTGTGTCTTCACCAACAACACGGCAGCCTGCGATGACGGCAACTCGTGTACGGCGGGCGACACGTGCGGTGGGGGCGTCTGCAGCGGGACGCCGATCACCGCTCCCGCGGAAGTCCAGAACGTGACGGCGGCCGCCGACAAGGCCACCTACAACTGGGCTGCAGCGGCATCCGCGACGCAGTACGACGTGGTGCGTGGCAGCGTGAGCGCGCTTCCCGTCGGCCCCGGCGGCGGCGACGAGGTCTGCTTCGGCAGCCTCGCCGGTACGACCGTCACCGACGCTACGAATCCGGGACCGGGCGGCGCGTTCTGGTACCTCTCGCGAGGAAAGAACACGTGCGGGACAGGGACGTACGGCAATCAAGGGTTCCACGGCGCGCCGGCGGCGCTGCGGGTCACGACGACCTGTCCGTAAGCAGCACGACAGACTGAGCTAGGTTCCCAAGGGGCCGGTCGACCGTGAGGTCGGCCGGCCCCTTTTCTTTCGGGTGGGGTGACGGCGCCGGCGCGAGACGATCGCCTTCGTGAAGGGTGTTCCGGAGCGCGCCACCCTGTGTAGGATGGGGGAATGACGCAAGACAACGCGACCCTCGTCGAACGGCTCGAGCTCGACCCGACGCTCGTGATTTTCCGGATTCAGCCCGACGCGGTTCCTCCTTCCGGCGAGCCCTGGTTCCTGCCGGGGCAATACGTGACGATCGGCGCGGGCAAGGTCCAACGCGCGTACTCGATCGCGTCCGAACCCGGAGAGCGCCGCTGGCTCGAGTTTTACATCCGCTTTGCTCGCGAGCCCGCCACGGTGTCGCCGCTCACGCATCTGCTCTTTACGATGCCGGTCGGAGCGCGAGTGCATCTCGGCGAAAAGGTCGCAGGACGTTTCACGCTCGAACGGACGGTCGCCGCCGGCGACACGCGCGTCAAGGTCCTGGTCGCGGCGGGCACCGGACTGGCACCGTTCGTCAGCATGGTGCGGCACGCCGAGAGGGTGGGTGATGGGGTTGGGCTCTCGCGTCTCGCGGTGCTCCACGGCGTGAGCCATCCTCACGAGCTGGCATATCGCGACGAGCTGACCGACGCGGTGGCGCGTTTCGGGCTGCGGTACCACCCGACCGTCTCTCGCCCGGCGGGGCATCCCGAATGGACCGGGCTGACGGGCCGCGTCGAGAGCCTTCTCGAGGACGGGCGGCTCGACTCGCTCGAGCTGCGCCCCGATCGCGCAGCGGTGTACGTCTGCGGATTCCGCGACACGATCGCGGGTTCGGTCCGGCGGTTGCTGGGCCGGGGCTTCATCCCCGAAGATCGTCGCCTTCGAAGGATGCTCGGAATCCCGGACGAGGCGTCCCCGAGCCTGTTTTTCGAGCAATACGATCTCGAGCCCGTGTTCGACGCGAACGACCAGGCGCTGATCGCATCGCTGCGCTCCGAGCTGGGGAGCTAGGGGCCAGTCCCCTTTTTCTTATCAAAGCGGTATCCGAGGAGCTTTGATAAGAAAAAGGGGACTGGCC
>JANLXK010000529.1:0-11007 GCA_031365045.1 Gemmatimonadota bacterium
TAGAGGCAACCCCGGTCGCTGGCCCGCGCCGTCCGCTCGTGTTCCGCCCCCCGCACCCGCACCCGCCAGGTGGCAGCCAGGGTCGCGACCAGCGGGACTCCAAGCCACTTCCCCGCGCTCACTGGCAGCTTCACGCGCCCACGAGCTCCAGCGCCAGGTCGGCGGCGCGCGCTGCGGCCCCCGGACCTCCCACCAGCTTCCGCACCTCGGACAGCGCTGCCCGCTGGGCTTGCAGCGCCTCCGAGCGCTCGTCGAACAGCGCCTCGGCCCGCGCCACCAGTGCACCGGCGGTGCATGCGTCCTGCAGCAATTCGGGGAAGGCCGCGCGCCCCAGGATCAGGTTGGGGAGCGCCGCATGCGGCACTTGGGCGATCCGTTGGACCAGCCAGAACGAGGTCCAGTGCGCCTTGTAGCCGACCACCATCGGCACATCGGCCAGGGCACATTCGAGCGTCGTCGTGCCCGACTTGGCCAGGGCCACATCGATGGCGGCGAACACGTCCATCGGATCGCCGTGGTGGATCGAGAGGGCCCCCGGCGCCGGATACACGCCGGCGGGGGTCGCAGCCACCACCACCCGGTCGGCCTTTCCACGTGCCACGAGCTCAAGCGCTGCATCACGCATCGGTGCCCAGAGGCGCCGGATCTCCTGACCGCGGCTGCCAGGAAAGATACCGAGCACCCGTTCCCCCGCTGAGAGGCCGAGCCGGATCCGCGCCTCGGCCCGCGTGGGCCAGACCCGGTCGGCCAAGGGATTTCCCACGTAGGTCGCCGCGACGCGTTCTTTCCGGTAGAACTCTGGCTCGAACGGGAGGATCACCGCGAGGCGGTCGCAGTCGTTGCGGAGCTGCTCGATCCGGGAACGGTGCCAGGCCCAGACCTGCGGCGGGATGAAATAGAGGACCTTGGCCCCGCGTCGCTTGGCCCGACCCGCCAGCCGCAGGTTGAACCCCGGATAGTCGATGGGGATGACCAGGTCGTACGGACGCCGGTCGAGCTCCCGTTCAATGTCCCACATGAGCGTGATGTGCTTCGGGATGCTCGCGACGACCTCGCCGAACCCGAAGGAGGAATAGTCCTCCATTCGCCAGCGGACATCGGCGCCGGCGGCGGCCATCTTGGGCCCGCCGAAGGCCACGATCTCGGCCTCCGGCCACCGCGCGCGCAGGGCGGTCACCAGCGGTCCGCCGTGCAGGTCGCCACTCGGCTCTCCGGCGGAGAGCAGGATGCGCGGCGCGCGGCCCGGCACTCCGTCACCGCCCCGGGAGGAGCGGGTGCTGATCGACCGCCTCGCCCACGGCGAGCGCGAGGGCCAATGCGGCCCGACCCTCCACGCCGGTGACGCCGTCGTTCTTCTGGCCCCGCAGCGCCGCCACGAAGGCCTGGGTCTCCAAGCCGAGGGCATCGGCCTCCGGGGCCGAGAGCGGGAGCCGCTCCACCACGTCCTCGAGCGCCTGTCCCTCGGGACGTTCGGGCGCGAACCCGCCCCTCAGCTTGACGAACTCGCCCGTGCCAGCGTGAAGGTCGAGCGTCAGGTAGCCGTCCTTTTGGAAGATCCGCGCCCGGCGCACCCGCCCCGCCGAGAGGCGTGACGTCGTGAGGGTGGCGACCTGTCCGCCCTCGAGCTCGCGGCGGGCGTTGACGAGGTCCACGTGCGACGAGAGCAGGCGGGTGCCGACCGCGCGGATCTCCGTGGCCCGGCGGGCGCCGGTCAGGTGGAGCACCAGGTCGATGTCGTGCACCATCAGGTCGAGGATCACCGAGACGTCGGAGCCACGCGTGGCGAAAGGCGCCAGCCGCTGGCATTCGATGTAGCGGGGATCGTCGAGGTAGGGCGTGGCGGCGCGGACCGCGCGATTGAACCGTTCGATCTGGCCGACGTGCAGCGGGATCCGGGCCTTGGCCGCCGCGGCGATGAGCTGATCCGCTTCGGCCGCCGTGGCGGCGATCGGCTTCTCCATCAGGATGCCGACCCCGCGTCCCAGCACGTGCAGCCCCACCTCGTAGTGGGCGGGGGTGATGACGGCACAGGAGACCCCCTTCACCTTGGCGAGCAGGGCGTCGAGATCGCTGAAGGCGGTGCATCCGACCTCGTCGGCCACCTGCTTGGCGCGGGCCGCGTCGCGATCGTAGAGGCCCACCAGCTCGGCGTCGGGATTCTGCGCCAGGTGGCGGGCGTGATGCCGCCCCAGCGCACCGACCCCCACCACGCCGACCGGAACGCGGGCGCTCATGCCGGCACGCCTCGCTGCGAGTTCTCGACGAAGGTGATGAACTGCTCCACCTCGGGCGAGGGCGGCAGGTCGGCGCGGGCGCGCTCGGTGGCCTGCGTGAGGGTCAGGTCGGAATTGAAGTAGAGACGATACGCCCGCTTGAGCGCCTGGATCACGTCGGGAGCGAAGCCGGCACGCTGGAGTCCGACGGAATTGAGCCCGAAGAGCTCCATCGGATTCCCCACCGCCTTCACGAAGGGGGGGACGTCCTGGTTGACCCGGGTGCATCCGCCGACGAAGGCGAATGCCCCGATGGTCACGAACTGGTGGACCGCCACCAACCCGGAGAGCCCCGCCCGGTCCTGCACGGTGACGTGGCCGGCGAGATGGGTCCCGTTGGCCATCGTGACCCCGTTCCCGATGTGGCAATCGTGCGCGAGGTGCACGTAGCTCATGATGAAGCACTTCTCGCCGACGGTGGTCTTGAAGCTCTGGGAGGTGCCGCGGTTGAAGGTGCAGTATTCGCGGATCGTGGTCCCGGCGCCGATCTCGACCCAGGTCTCCTCTCCCTTGAACTTGAGGTCCTGCGGAAGGCCGGCCATCACCGAACCCTCGCCGATCTTCACGTCGGCGCCGACCCGCGTGTACCGATGCAGCGACACCCGCGGACCGAGCACGGTCCGGTCCCCCACGATGACGTCCGGGCCAAGGATGCAGAAAGGCCCCACCTCGACGTCCGCGCCGAGCTGGGCCTTCGGGTCCACCAGGGCGGTCGGGTGGACGTGCGCGCTCACCGATCCACCACGCGGGCCATCATCTCGGCCTCGCAGACCAGGTTCCCGTCGACGTACGCCTTGCCGGCCATCTTGCAGGTCTTGCCCCGGAACTGGACCATTTCGAGCTCCTGGCGGAGCTGGTCGCCCGGGAGGACGGGGCGGCGGAACTTCACCTTGTCGAGCGACATGAAATAGACGACGGTCTGCTTCCACTGGTCGGGGGGCACCATGTCCATCAGGAGCATTCCGCCGACCTGGGCCATCGATTCGATGATCAACACCCCCGGCATCACCGGATGTCCTGGGAAGTGGCCCTGGAAGAAAGGCTCGTTGATCGTGACGTTCTTGAGTCCCACGATCCGCTTCCCCGGTTCCGTCTCGAGGATCCGGTCCACGAGGAGGAAGGGATAGCGGTGCGGCAGGTGATGCATGATCGACGCGATATCCATCGGGATCCTCCCGGTGCGGCGCGCAGTGCGCCAGAGTTTGTGCGCGAGCGCGGCGTTGCCGTGGTGACTGGGTCGGTGGGCCACGACGTGGGCGTGAAGCCGTCCGCCGAGCAGCGCCAGATCGCCCACCAGATCGCCCGCCTTGTGGCGGACGAACTCGTCCGGCCAGCGGAGCGTCGTGCCCATCACCCCGTGGTCATCCAGGGCGATGGCGTTCTCCATGGATGCGCCGAGCGCGAGCCCCTTGGCGCGCAGGGCCTCCACATCGCGGAGCAACCCGAAGGTCCGGGCCCCCGCTAATTCCCGGCCGAATTCGTCAGCGGTCACAGTCCACGTGCCCGCCTGCCGTCCCACGGCCGGATGGGGGAAATCGATCGACACCGTCAGGCCGAATCCAGTGGCCGGTCGCACTTCATAGTGCGACTCCCCGACGTCCAGCGTCAGGGGGCGCTCCACCCGGTACTCGACGGGGTCCCCCGGCTGCTCGGCCGTCCCTGCCCCACGCAGCGCCTCCAGGAAGGGGCGGAAGGAGCCATCGACGATGGGGGGTTCCGGCCCGTCCAGCGTGATCTCGACGTCGTCGAGGCTCAGGGCCGAGACGGCGGCGAGGAGGTGCTCCACGGTGTGGATCGTGGCGGGGGCCGGGCCGAGCGCGGTGCGCCGTTCCGTCGCTTCGACGTATGGAAGGGTGGCGGGGATCGGCGCCGCCTTCGGCAGATCGATGCGTCGGAAGCGGATCCCGGTCCCTGACTCGGCGGGCAGGAAGCGTGCTTCGGTCCGAGCCCCGGTGTGGAGCCCGATCCCGCTCACCTTGGCCGGGCCAGCCAGGGTCCGGCGACTCACCCGTCTCCGCCCTGGGCGACCAATTTCTCGAGCTGGGAGGCGACCACGGCCAGGCGCTGGAGCGACGCGGCGGTCCGGAGCGCCTCGCGGTGCGGGCGGGCGGGGAGACCGCTCCATGCCTCCCCTGGGGGGACGTCACCGGTCACGCCGGATCCGCCACCGATCCGCGCGCCGTCGCCCACGGTATTGTGCCCACCGATCATCGCGCCGCCGCCGATAAGGACGCCCTGCCCTGCCCGGGCGCTCCCGGCAAGGCCGGCCTGTCCCGCGATGAGGCAGCGCGGTCCGATCCGGACGTTGTGGGCGATCTGGACCAGGTTGTCGATCTTGGTGCCCCGCCCCACCACCGTGTCGCCGAGGCTGCCCCGGTCGACGCAGGTATGCGAGCCGATCTCGACGTCGTCCTCGAGGATCACGCTCCCGACGTGCAGGAGGCGGCTGTGCCCCTCGTCCCCTTCGGTGTAACCGAAGCCGGGACCGCCGACGATGGCGCCCGACTTGAGCAGGACGCGGGCCCCCAGCGTGCACCCCGAGTAGACGGTGACGTGTGCGTCGAGCACGCCGTCCTGGCCGAGAGCGACGTCGTCACCGATGACGCATCCGGCGCCGATCACCGCGCGCGCGCCGATCCGCACCCGGCGCCCGAGCACCGCGTACGGTCCGATGCTCACCTCGGGCCCCAGCTCGACGCCGGCGCCGAGGACGGCGGTGGGATGGATCCCAGGGGCGTGCTCTTCCTGCGGGTAGAGCCGCTCGGCCACGAGGTGGATCGCCTTGTGGGGTTCGGCAACGACGATGCGGGTCGCCGGGCCGCTCGGTTCGGCGACGTGTTCCTCCCGGAGGAGGACCGCGCCGGCGGTCGAGATCTTGAATGCGCTGAGGTAGCGTCCCGCGGCCAGGAACGACAACGTGTGGCCGTCGGCCCGATCGAGGGGGCCGACGGCTTCGAGGATGGTGCTACCGTCGCCCACGAGACGGCCCCCGACGAGGTCGGCGACCGTGCGTGCCGTGAGCGAGGGGCCGGTCACGTTCAGCGCCCGGGCGGAGCCGCCTGCAGGCGCTGGATCACGACCGGGGTGAGGTCGAGGGCCGGGTCGGCGGCGACCATCGCCCCGCCCATTGCGGCGACATCGAAGATCATCGCAAGGTTCCTCTCCGCGCGGATCCCGTTGATAATGGCCTGCACCCGGTTCTGCAGCGGCTCAAGCAGTTCGCGCTCCCGCGATTCCATGCGGGACTGCAGCTCCTGCTGGCGCTGCTGCACGGCCTGCTGCTGGGCCACGAGCGCCTGCTGGCGCTGCTGCTTCACCGAGGGCGACAGGAGGACCGATGCGGTCTCGAAGTCGCTCGCAGCGGAGTCGAGCGTCCGTTGCAGGCCCGCGACCTCGTCGCGACTGGCGGCGAGATCGCGCGCGAACAGGCTTTCGGCCGCCGCGTAGCCCGGCGTCTGCGCCAGGATCGCACGGCTGTTGAGATAGGCGAACTTCGTCGCCGGGGCGGGCGGCTGGGCGGCGGCGCGCGACCCCGCGGGGCGGGACGGCGTCTGGGCCACCGCGGCCGCGGAGACGGCGGCGAGGAGCGTCAGGGCGAGGAGTGCCTTCCGGGTCATCATGGTGCGTACCTGCCGTTCAGGTGAAGGTCGGGCGCGGCCTAGAAGAAGTTGCCGAGCCGGAAGTGAAGCTTCCACCCCGGATTGGGGTGTCCATCGATATCGACCCGGTCGAACCCGTACGCCAGGTCGAGGCCGAGCGGTCCGAGCGGGGAGACGAATGAAGCGCCGACGCCGGCGCCGCGGTACAGCCGCGTGGGGTCGTACTGGCGCGGTTCGCGGTACAGATTGGCGGCATCGAGGAAGGTGTTGACGTACACCGACTGACTGATGCGCGCCCCGGCCTCGAGCGTGAAGGCGGCGTAGGAGCGTCCGAAGGAGTTCGCAGTGGCCGAGGTCGACCCCGACCGGGCATTGAAGCCGTCGGGCGTGATCGCGAACTCCTCGTAGCCGCGCAGCGGGATGCCGAACTGCACGCCACCCACCGAATAGAGGTCGGTCGGGAACTGGCTCGCGTCGCCGAAGACGAAGCCCGACTTGGCGGTGAGTCCGAGGACGAAGGCGATGCCGCCGCCGAACGGCCCGCCCGCACCGCCCGCGACGCCGAGCGGGGTGAACCACTTCCCCTCGAGGTCGACCTTCTGATAGTTGCCGGTGCCCCGCAGGATGCCGCCATTCTGTTCGGTCCCCACGCTCATGTACGTCCCCTCGGTCGGGAACGGCAGGCCGATCCGGGTGTCACGCACGAGGGTGGCACCCAGGGTCGATCGGGTGCAGTTGCTGCAGTTGAAGCGCGACTGGAGGTCGGCGGAGCCGCCTTCGAAGGTCTGCGCCTGCAGCCCGTAGGAGAGGAAGAGCCGGGTGTAGCGCGAGCCGAAGAACGGGAAGCCGAACTGGAGGCTCCCGCCGCGCTGACGCCGGCGGCCCAGATCGCCCACGGTGAAGCGCTGGCGGGAATTGTAGAGCGTGATCGTGGCCGAGACCCGGCTCTCGCGGAGGGCGGGATCGGTGTAGCTCAGGGTGAAATCGTTGACGTTCTGCCCGAACTGCCACTGGAACTTGCCGCGCTTGGCCCGCCCGAACAGGTTCGGCTCTTCCAGCCCGAGGAACCCGCCGACGCCGGTGCCCTGCCCGATCGACGCGCCGAAATTGATGTTGCCGGTCCGCTTCTCCGCGACGTGGAACGTGAGGTTCACGTCCGGACCGCCGTCCACCGGCTCCACCGTCGGTTCCGGCATCGGCTGCTCGAAGAAACCGAGGTTGGCGATGTTCTGGTACGAACGGATGAAGCGGTCCTGGTTGAACAACTCCCCCGGCACCAGGAGGATCGCCTCGCGGATGACGCGCTCGTGCGTGACGTCGTTGCCCAGGATGTCGATCCGCCGGATGATCGCGGGCTGGCCTTCGGTGACCTGCCAGGTCAGGTCGATCAGGTGCGTGCCGTCGGGCAGCGTGCGCCGGGTCTCCTGGGGATCGACGCGGGCGTAAATGTACCCGTTGTTGCCGTACAGGGTCCGGACCTTGGTGGTCGCGGCGTCCCACTGGCCGCGGTCGAAGACGCGCGGTCCCGTGGGGCGGACGAGCGGATCGTCCCGGAACGGATACTCCGCGCTCAGTTCGTCGGTCGAGAAGCGGTGGTTGCCCAGGACCTCGAACTTGCCGACGTAGTACCGCTCCCCTTCGTCGACCCGGAGCTGGAGCGCCGCCTTCCCGGTGCTGGTGTCGACCGCGAGGGAGTCGTGGGTCACCTGGAAGTCGATGTAGCCGCGGTCCGCGTAATAGTCGGGCAGTCGCTCGCGCATGTCGCGCTGGACCTGGTCGTCGTCGATCGCGCCGGGGCGGAACCACCAGAACCCCTCGGGGTGGGTGCGCATCTGCTTGGCCAGCTTGCGGTCGTCCGCGATGTGCGCATTCCCTTCCACGGCCACCTGGCTCAGCGCGACCCGGTTCCCTTCCTGCACATCGAACACCACCCGGACCTGCCCGTCGGGCTGGGGCAGCTCGAGCGTGCGGATCTGGGCGCGGTAGTACCCCTTTTCACGGTACAGCGAGTCGATGGACGAGAGCGAGCGTGCCACGGCCGCCCGGTCGATGGCCCGGCCGATGGGGAGCTGGATCCTGTCCTTCACGGTCCGTTCACCGACCTTCTCGACGCCCCGAACGACCCACCGCTGCAGGATGGGGCGTTCGCGCACCACGATCGCGATGACGAGCTCGCCGCCGGGACCCTCCCGTTGCGCCATCTGGACGTCGTCGAACTGGCCGGTCCGGAAGAGGGCGTTGATGGCGCGCTGGATGTCCCGATACCCCACCGTCTGACCCACGACCAGGCCGGCGGTGCCAAGGATCTGGGTGGGGGTGAGCCGGTGGTTCCCTTCGACCACGAGGGAGTCGAGCGGGGGGGTGGCCTGGGGCGCGGCAGGGGCCGCCTCCGGCTGCTGGGCGCGCAGGACGACAGGGCCCGCGCAAAGCAGGAGGGCGGCGAGGACGAACCGGTGGAGCGGTCGCGGAGGCATGCGGCCGGAGAGGCAGAGGATCCTCACCCGCACGCGGCGGGTGAGGTCGGTGGGCGCCGTCAGGCCTTGGAGCCGGTCAGGGCGCGGAAGGCGAGGCGGTCGCCCTCCGGGGCGACGTCGACCTCGATCTCTTCGCCCCGACCGAACTCCCCGGCCAGGATCCGCTCGGAGAGCGGGTCCTCGACATACCGTTGGATGGCCCGCTTCAAAGGGCGGGCGCCATATTGTGCATCGAACCCGTGGTCGGCCAGGAAGGCGGTCGCCGCGGGCGTGAGGCGGACCTCGTCGCCCAGGCGGCGCTGCACCTCGCGCAGCAAGATCGTGACGATCAGCGCGATGTGTTCCTTGTCGAGCGGGTGGAAGACGATCACGTCATCGAGCCGGTTCAGGAACTCCGGATTGAAGACCTTCTGGATCTCTTCCTTCACCTTCCGGGCCATCTCCTCGTAGCTCGACTTCCCCGACTGCTCGTGGAAGCCGAGGCTCTTGCCGCCGCCCATGATGTCACGGGCGCCGACGTTCGAGGTCATGATCACGACCGTGTTCTTGAAGTCGATCATCCGGCCGTAGTTGTCGGTGAGGTGACCCTCATCGAGCACCTGCAGCAGGATGTTGAAGACGTCGGGGTGGGCCTTCTCGATCTCGTCGAGCAGGATGACCGAGTACGGCTTCCGGCGCACGGCCTTGGTGAGGGTGCCCGAATCCTCGTACCCGACGTAACCCGGCGGCGCGCCGATCAGGCGCGACACCGAGAACTTCTCCATGTACTCCGACATGTCCACCCGGATCAGCGCGGCCGGGTCGGCGAACAGGAACTTGGCCAGCGCCCGCGCCAGCTCGGTCTTGCCGACGCCGGTGGGACCGCTGAAGATGAACGAGCCGATCGGGCGGTTGGGGTCCTTGAGCCCGGCGCGCGAACGCCGGATGGCCCGCGAGACGGCCTTGATGGCCTCGTCCTGTCCCACCACCGCCGCGTGCAGCTCCTCTTCCATCCGCAGGAGTCGCGCGGCCTCGGCCTCCTGGATCCGCGTCACCGGGATCCCGGTCCAGCGCGACACGATGAACGCCACCGCTTCCTCGTCGATGACCGGACGACGGGTCTGGCGCTCCTTCTCCCACTCTTCCTGGCGGGCGCGGATCTGCTGCTGCAGGTCGCGTTCCTTGTCGCGGAGCGCCGCGGCCTTCTCGAAATTCTGGTCGCGGACCGCGTTCTCCTTCTCGACGTTCACCTGCTCGAGCTGGGCCTTGAGCTCGGCCACCTCGGCCGGCGGGACCTGCGCCGCGAGCCGGGCGCGCGCACCCGCTTCGTCGATCACATCGATCGCCTTGTCCGGCAGGAACCGGTCGGTGATGTAGCGCTCCGAGAGCTGTGCGGCCGCCTTGAGGGTCGGGTCGGGGATGCTCACGCGGTGGTGATCCTCGTACTTCTTGCGGAGCCCCTTGAGGATCTCGACCGTCTCGTCGATCGTGGGCGGCTCCACCATCACGGTCTGGAACCGGCGCTCGAGCGCCCCGTCCTTCTCGATGTACTTGCGGTACTCGTTCAGGGTCGACGCGCCGACGCACTGGAGCTCGCCGCGCGCGAGCGCGGGCTTCAGCATGTTGGACGCGTCGATGGCGCCCTCGGCCGCGCCGGCCCCGACCAGGGTGTGCAGCTCGTCGATGAAGAGCACGACCTGCTTGTTGGCCGCGATCTCGTTCATCACCGCCTTGAGCCGCTCTTCGAACTGGCCGCGGTACTTGGTGCCCGCGATCACCGCCGCCATGTCGAGCGCCAGCACGCGGTGGTCGCGCAGCACGTCGGGGCAGCCGCCGCTCGCGATCATCAGGGCCAGGCCCTCGACGATCGCGGTCTTGCCCACCCCGGGCTCACCGATGAGCACCGGGTTGTTCTTCTTGCGGCGGGCCAGGATCTCCATCACCCGCTCGATCTCCTTGGCGCGCCCGATGGTCGGGTCGAGCTGACCCTCGGCGGCGAGCTGCGTGAGATCGCGGCAGAAGTGGTCGAGCGCCGGCGTCTTCGACTTCTTCTCGGCCTTCGGGGAAGGCGCGGCGGCGGGCGGCGGGCTCCCCATGGTACCCGGGGTCTGCTGGGGCGGCAGGTCGCTCCCGAGCAGTCGCAGCGTCTCGGCCCGCGAGGCCTCGAGGCTCACGCCGGCGTCGGTCAGCACCTGCGCGGCGATCCCTTTCTCTTCCCGCAGAAGCCCGAGGAGGAGATGCTCGGTGCCGACGTAGCTGTGATTGAGCTCCCGCGCCTCGGCCATCGCCAGCTCGAGCACCTTCTTGGCGCGCGAGGTGTAGGGCAGGTCGGGGCCGGTGGCGGCCGCGGCCTTCCCCTTCTTGACCGTCTCCTCGATCCGCTGGGCGATCTCGTCGAGGTCGACGTTGAGGTTCTGCAGCACCGCCGCGGCCACGCCCTCACCCTCGCGGATGAGACCGAGCAGGATGTGCTCCGTCCCCACGTACTCGTGGTGCAAACGGGCCGCCTCTTCGCGGGCCATCTGGAGCACCTTCCGGACTCGGTCGGTGAAATTGTAGCCGTTCATGGGTGACCTCCGGCCGAAGTACTGCCGCGGCGCGCGGCGTCCTCGTCCAACAACGTCCTCACGTACCGGGCTCGTCGGACCGGCAGGGCCGGGTCGTCGAGCGGGATCCCTTCCA
>JANLXK010000532.1:0-2014 GCA_031365045.1 Gemmatimonadota bacterium
CACGGCAAGCGGAATCGAGGGGCGCCCTCGCTGAGCGACGGTGTGGACACCACAGGATGAACGAGCTGCCCCCCGACCCGGTAACCTACGACGAGCACCCATCCCCGCTACCTCCTCGGTTGGAGATACAAGGATGACATCGCGCGTGGGTCGAGTCCGCGGCTTCGCCGGCGGTCGAAACTTGACGCCGGAAGCCTCGTATGCTAAATATGCAGCACAGTGCTGAAATACTAGCATATCGTTGGTCGGAGGGATGTTGCAGTGCTGGAACGGCTCATTACGCTCCATTCCACGCAACCAATCAAGGGTCAGCACCGTCAGATGTCGCAACCGTCACCAGATACCAGGACCCGATGAGCACCCATCCGCGACACCCCGCGTCGGCGCCGGCCCTTGGCCTGATCCTTCTCCTGGCCCTTCCTGGCGTGCTCTCCGCCCAGGGTGTGGTGGGGGCCAATTCGATCGCGGCGACCCGGACCGACACCCCCCCCGCCATCGACGGGCTGGGCGACGACCCGGTGTGGCAGGGAGCCCCGGCCCAGGACGGATTCCGCGAGTGGCGCCCCACCGAGGATGGCGACCCGAAGCAGCGCACCGAGTTCCGGGTGGCGTATGACCCCCAGTACCTCTACATCCTGATCCGCAACTGGGACGCCGCTCCCGACAGCATCATCGACCTCCTGTCGCGGCGCGACGACATGCCGTCGTCCGACTACGTCACCGTGATGCTCGACTCCTATCACGACCGGCGCACCGGCTATGGCTTCATGGTGAATCCGGCCGGGGTCAAGGCCGACTACGCCATCTCCAACGACGCCGACGAGGACTCGGCCTGGGACGCCATCTGGGATGTGGCCACCACCCGTGACGCCCTGGGATGGACGGCGGAGTTCCGGATCCCCTTCAGCCAGCTCCGTTTCGCTCCGGCCGCCGACCTCACCTTCGGCTTCATGATCTCCCGGATGGTGCAGCGCCACACCGCCCAGGTGGCGTGGCCCCTCTTCCGCCAGTCGAAGGGGGGCTACGCCTCCCAGTTCGGCGAGCTCACCGGCCTCACCGGCGTGGCCCGCCCCGAGCGGATGGAACTCACCCCCTACGCGCTGACCCAGAACGCGCCCGATCGCGCCACGGGTGGGCTCGAGCGGAACCAGAACATCCAGATCGGCGGCGACTTGAAGTACGCCGTGGCGCCCAACATTACCCTCAACGCCACGGTGAACCCCGACTTCGGGCAGGTCGAGGCCGACCCCTCGGTCCTGAACCTCGGCGCCTTCGAGAGCTTCTTCAGCGAGCGGCGCCCCTTCTTCGTCGAAGGGGCCAACGTCTTCGACTTCCGGATCAACTGCTTCATCGTGTTCGACTGCCAGACCGGCGAGGCGCTCTTCTACTCCCGTCGCATCGGCCGGAGCCCCTCCTTGGGCCAGTACGCCGACGACGAGTCGGCCACCAGCACCCGGATCATCGGCGCCGCCAAGCTCACCGGGCGGTACAGCAACGGCACCAGCATCGGCTTCCTCGACGCCGTGACCGAGCGGGTGAGCAACGGCGCCGACCAGACGATGGAGCCGGCCACCAACTACGCGGTGGCCCGGGTCAATCGTGACTACGACAGCGGCACCGGCAGCGTCGGGCTGATGCTCACCGGCGTCAACCGCGCCCTGGACCAGTGGAGCGAAGGGTACCTGCACAGTGGCGCCTACTCCGGCGGCCTCGATGCTCGCCGCCGGCGCGGACGCTACGAGGTCTCCGGCTCGCTCATGGGGAGCTACGTCACCGGCACCCCCGAGGCGATCGCCATCACCCAGCGGCGCCCGACCCACTACTTCCAGCGCCCCGACGACGGGATCGCCTTCGACTCGACCGCCACCTCCTTGAGCGGCAACTCCCTCGAGCTCCGATTCGCCAAGGTGGGCGGGCTCTACACCCGGTTCGAGACCGGCTACGGCCGCCGTTCCGAGGGATTCGAGACCAACGACCTGGGGTTCCTCAACCGCGCCGACCAGCAGACCTGGAC
>JANLXK010000324.1:0-4223 GCA_031365045.1 Gemmatimonadota bacterium
TCCTGCCCGCGCTTCGTGTCGCGCACGTGCAGCTCGAGCTCCTGGATGTGGATCGACGAGTAGACGTCGTCCTTCACCAGGCGCTCCGAGAGCACGATGGCGTCCTCGAAGTTGTGGCCGTACCAGGGCATGAACGCCACCAGCACGTTGCTGCCGAGCGCCAGCTCCCCATGTTCGGTGGCCGCGCCGTCGGCGATGACCTCGCCCTGGGCGACCTTCTGGCCGAGCTGCACCAATGGCCGCTGGTTGATGGCGGTGTCCTGGTTGGTGCGCCAGAACTTCTTGACGCGGTACCGGTCGTACTGGCCCAGCCGCGCGAGGGGCTGGTCGGCCTTGGACGCGACCGGGAGCCCGGCGTCGACGATGATCTCGTCGGCGGTGACGCGGATGATCGTGCCGCCGCGGCGGGCCGCGATGACGGCGCCCGAGTCGACGGCCAGCTTGTGCTCCAGCCCGGTGCCCACCAGCGGCGCCTGCGGGAAGAGCAGCGGCACCGACTGGCGCTGCATGTTGCTGCCCATCAGCGCGCGGTTGGCGTCGTCGTGCTCGAGGAACGGGATCAGCGCGGCCGCGATGGAGACCAGCTGCTCCGGCGCCACGTCGGCGTAGTCGATCCGTTCCGGTGCCATCAGCGGGTAGTCGTCGCCGCGGCGGCAGAGCACCAGCTCGTCGACGAACTTCCCCTTGGCGTCGGTCTTGGCCGTGGCCTGCGCCACCGCCACGTTCTCTTCCTCGGACGCGGACAGCCACCGGATGTCGTCGGTGACGCGCCCATCCTTCACGATGCGGTACGGGGTCTCGATGAAGCCGAGGTCGTTGATCCGCGCGAAGCAGGCGAGGCTGGTGATCAGGCCGATGTTCGGGCCTTCCGGCGTCTCGATCGGGCACATCCGGCCGTACTGCGAGTAGTGCACGTCCCGGACCTCGAACCCGGCGCGCTCGCGCGTCAGGCCGCCCGGCCCGAGGGCGCTGAGCCGGCGCTTGTTGGTCAGCTCCGCCAGCGGGTTGGTCTGGTCCATGAACTGCGACAGCTGGCTCGACCCGAAGAAGGCCTGGATGACGGCCGAGACCGTTCGCGCATTGACGAGATCGTCGAGCGAGATCTTGTCCGGATCCGAATTGATGCTCATCCGCTCCTTGACCAGCCGCGCCATGCGCGAGAGGCCGACGGAGAACTGGTTGGCGATGAGCTCGCCGACCGAGCGGATGCGCCGATTGCCGAGGTGGTCGATGTCGTCGGTCTGGCCGCGCCCGTCGTGCAGCTCGATCAGGTAGCGGACGATGGCGACGAAGTCCTCTTCGGTCAGGACCGTGTGGTTCAGGTCGGTCTTGAGCTTGAGGCGCTGGTTGATCTTGTAGCGACCCACGCGCCCGAGGTCGTAGCGCTTCGGGTTGAAGAAGAGCCGGTCGAGCGCCTGGCGGGCGGTCTCGAGGTCGGGCGCTTCGCCGGGCCGGAGCAGGCTGTAGATCTGCGCCAGGGCCTCGGCCTCGGTCTTAGTCGGGTCCTTGAGCAGGGTGTTCTTGATCAGCGGCGACTCGCCACGCTGGCCCTGGAGGAACACCTCGATGACCGTGACACCGGCCTTGAGGAGCCGGTTCCGGAGCGGGTCGGTGAGCTCGTCGCCCGCGTCGGCGATGACCTCGCCGTCGGCGTCGGCGGCCGGGAACGCCAGGATGTGGCGGGCCCGCTCCCGCGTGGTGGTGGGCTGCTCGTCGTCACGCAGGTCGAGCCGGGTGTAGCCGGCGAAGACCTTGATCTTCTTCACGCCGGTATGGCGCATGGCCGCGAGGCGCTCGGGGGTGAGCTCTTCGCCGGTCTTGCCGAGCGGCTCGCCCTGCTTGTCCTCGGGGTTCGGGACGTCGGCCGCGAGGAGCGTGCCCGCGAGCTCGCGGCGTTCCTGCTTGTTCTCCCCCTTGGCGGTGATGTCGAGTTCCTTCTCGGCGTAGAACAGCCGGAGGATGTCGGCATTGCCGCTGTGGCCGAACGCGCGCAGCAGCGCCGTGGCCGGGAACTTCTTCTTCTTGTCGATGTGGACGTAGATCACATCGTGGATGTCGATGGTGAACTCGACCCACGAGCCCCGGAACGGGATGATCCGCGCCGAGAAGAGCCGCTGGCCGTTGGGGTGAGTGTCCTCTTCGAACACCACGCCGGGCGACCGGTGCAGCTGGCTGACGACGACGCGTTCCGCCCCGTTGATGACGAAGGTGCCGAGCGGGGTCATGATCGGCAGCTCGCCGAGGTAGACCTCCTTCTCGATGGCATCCTTCATCCGGCGCACGCCCTCGACCTCTTCGGTGATGATGAGGCGGAGCTTGGCCTTCAGGGCCGTCGCGTACGTCATGTCGCGTTCGATGCACTCTTCGACCGTGTACTTCGGTTCGCCGAGGGAGTACGCGACGTACTCGAGGCTGTACTTGTTGTTGACGTCCGCGATCGGGAACAGGTCCCGGAAGACGCGCTCGAGCGAGACGTCCTGGCGGTGACCCGCCACGTCGTCCGGGACGAGGAGCGACTTGAACGCTTCCGTCTGGATATCGAGGAGGTGGGGCATCGCCATCGCCCCCTCGCGCTTCGAGAATGAAATGACCGGCAGCATCTCAGCCATGATCAGCACCCACAGGCAATGCGAAAGGCCCCGGCGCGGAGGCCCCTTCCGAATGGAGGGGGGCTGCGCGGGGCGTCGACGTCAGGTGGTCAGAAACTCGCAGTGGTACGCATCGGGTCTCGCTCAAATAGGGTGAAGGGCTAGATCCGTTGCCGCCCGGGCCGAGGGCCCGGGAGCGGCTCAGGACAGGCCTTCGGCCTACTTGAGTTCGACCGTCGCGCCCTGGTCTTCGAGCCTCTTCTTCATCTCTTCGGCGTCGGCCTTGGAGACCCCTTCCTTCACGTTGCCGCCGTTGTCCACCAGGTCCTTGGCCTCCTTGAGGCCGAGGCTGGTGAGCTCACGGACGACCTTGATGACCTGGATCTTCTTGGCGCCACCTTCCTTGATCGCGACGGTGAACTCCGTCTTCTCCTCGACGGCCGGGGCGGCAGCACCCGCGGCGGGGCCGGAAGCAGCGGCCATCACGGTCACATTGAACTTGACCTTGAAGGCCTCGATCAGGTCGGCGAGCTCAACGACGGTCTTGCCGCCGATGGCTTCCAGGATCTCTTCGTTGCTAAGCGTCTTCGTGGACATCGTTCTCTCTCCCTGCGGTGATCAGGACGCGGCCTGTTGGTCTCGCTCTGTGCGGAGTGCCTCGAGGGCGCCAACGACCTGGTAAAGGATGCTGTTGAGGGCACCGGCGAACATGCCGAGGAGCGCCTCGCGGGACGGGATCTCGCCGAGTCGCTTGACGTAGGCCGGTTCGACGGTCTTCCCGTCGAGCAGCCCCGCCTTCACGGTCGGCTTCTGGAACTCCTTGGCGAACTCGCCGACGACTTTCGCCGCCGGCAGCGGATCCGCGCCCGCGAGGACGAGGCCCACCTGGCCCTTGAACGCGGCGGGAAGGGCCGGAAGGCCGTTCGCCGCCAGCGCCCGCTGGGCGAGCGTGTTCTTGACCACCACGTACTTGCTGCCGGCCGCCCGGAGGCGCCGACGCAGTTCCGTCATCCGGGCCACGTTCAGGCCCTGGAAGTCGGTCACGAACACGTTCGGAGAGCCCTTGAGCTGCGTGGCGAGGCTCTCCACCGTCGCCTGACGATCGGTCTTGCTCATCGATACCCCGCCAGGTCGAGCTTGATGCCGGGCCCCATGGTGCTCGAGACCGTGGCGCCCTTCAGATACGTCCCCTTGGCCGAGGACGGCTTCGCCTTCGCGATCGCTTCCAGGAAGGCGACGAGGTTCTCGGCGATCTGGTCGGCCGTGAACTTCACCTTGCCCACCGGGGCGTGCACGTTGCCGGTCTTGTCGACCCGGTATTCGATCTTGCCGGCCTTGATCTCCTTGACCGCCTTGGCCACGTCCATCGTGACCGTGCCGGCCTTCGGATTCGGCATCAGGCCGCGCGGACCGAGCACCCGGCCGAGCTGGCCCAGCTGGCCCATCACGTCCGGCGTCGCCACGATCACATCGGCCTCGAGCCAGCCTTCCTTGATCTTCTGGATGTATTCCATCCCCACGAAGTCCGCGCCAGCGAGCTCGGCATCCTTCACCTTCTCGCCCTGCGTCACCACCAGCACCTTGACCGACTTGCCGGTGCCGTGCGGCAGCGCCACGGTGCCGCGGACGATCTGG
>JANLXK010000540.1:0-2129 GCA_031365045.1 Gemmatimonadota bacterium
CAAAGAGCTTCTGATCGAAGCCGGCAGCCAACTGGTGAACAGAGAAGGCTTCTATCTCGTCAAGATCAAGGGCTTCACCCGGACCCAAGCGCAGATCGACGCCCTGACGCACGCCGGCGCGGTCCTGGGCGAGTACCTCAACGTCAACACCTACATCGCCAAGATCCCCGCATCGTCCTACGCCGCGGTCAAGGCTCTTCCGTTCGTGTCGTTCGTCGGTGACTACGAACCCGCCTACAAGATCAGCCCCCGCATCGGCCTCGAAGACATCCCGGTCGACGAGGCGTTCGATGCGGTGACGGGCGAGGCCAAGCCGTGGGCATTCGAAATCGTCCTGCACAAGGGCGTTTCCATCTTCGACGTCCTGAGCGAATTGGGTCGCCTGAACATCTTCCCGGCAGACGACGACATCGTGTCGAACGACGCGATGACCTTCCTGCGGCTGCGTACCGTTCCAGACGCGGTGCCCGCTCTCGCCATGATCCCAGGCGTCAAGTGGATCGCCGAGAAGTCGTATCCGAAGCTCGACGCCTCCGCCACGAACCCGGCAACGATCCCGATGGTCTTGCAGAACAACGGCGCCTACACGACCAACACGACCATCGGTTGGAAGCTCTGGAACGCCGGAATAGACGGCACCGGTCAGATCGTCACAGTGATGGACAGCGGTCTCAACACCAAGATGGAGCATTTCTCGCAAGACGCCGTCAATAACGGGCTCCTGGGCCCCACGCACCGGAAGGTCGTCGGCTACGACGTTTACGGAAGCGGCGACCAGTGCGTTCTCGACACCAACGGCACGGACGGCGGTCACGGGGCCAAGACCTCCCAGCATGCGGTGGGTTCGATTTCGAACATGACCCCAAACCTCGACGTGACGCATACGCCGAACGTGCACTACGACAACGGCATCGCCCGGGGCGCCAAGCTTTACTTCCAGGACATCGGAACCAGCCTTGGCTCGATCGGCCCCCCACCAGATCTCGGGCCCTCGATCATCGCGGCCATCGGCAAAGGCTCGTTCGTTCAGAACCACTCGTGGGGCCAGGCGAACAACCTCTACGATACCGCGGCGAGCAACCTCGACACGGCCCTCTTCAACAACCCCAACTTCGTGGTGACCGTTTCGGCCGGTAACCGTGGCGCCGCAGGCATCAATACGCTCGGTTCCCCCAGCACCGCAAAGAACGCCATCTGCGTCGGTGGAAACGACGTCTCCAGTCCCAGCAACCTCTTCATCGATTGCAACTGGGACCTCAGCGCCGCGTGCACCACCGGCGACCTCGGATCGAGTCGCGGGCCGGTGTTCGGGATGGGCCGCACCAAGCCCGACATCATGACCTTCATCTGGGCGACCAGCGCCGTCGGCGGCGAGCAAATGGCGTTCGATGCACCGACCGCAATGTGCCAGAGCGACCCCACGAAGGCCGTGTATTGGGCCTACCAGAACCTCGGTAACGAAGGCGGCACCTCGTTCGCCGCACCCGAAGTTGCCGGACTCGCAGCCCTCGTCCGCGATTACTTCCAGAAGGGCTTCTATCCGACCGGAACGGCGACGCCCGGAAACGCCCTCACGCCCTCGGGCGCGCTGGTCAAAGCGGTGATCCTCGCGTCGGGCGAGGCGATGGCGACGACCGCGTTCCCCTCGACGACCATTCCGATCAACGCGCGCTACAGCAGCGACGTGGGCTACGGCCGGGCGAACTTGCCGGGGGCCCTGCACGTCGGCGTGGGAGCACCGTTCCTCTGGGTCCAGAACGGCGACGCGCTGCCCGAAAGCACCACGAAGTCGTTCTTGTACAGCATCATCGGCAATGCGACCCCGCTGCGCGTCATGATGGTCTATTACGACGCCGCGGGAGACGCGCTCCAGAAAGACGCCGACCTCAAGGTCACGATCGGTGGAAACACCTACTGGGGAAACAACTTCAGCGGCAGTTGGAGCACGACGGCCACCACGACCCGAGACCACACGAACAACACCGAGGGCGTGTTCCTCGACTCCGCGCACGGACTGCCCGTGTCGGGGACTATTCAGGTCGACGTCATCGGTTTCAACAATCCCGGCGGCATGAACTACTCCCTCGTGGTCGTGGGCGACGTCGCCAGCCAGGCGGTCACGCAGGTCT
>JANLXK010000544.1:0-4659 GCA_031365045.1 Gemmatimonadota bacterium
TCCGCTTGCCCAGCGCGCTCGACAACCGGCCCCTCACCTTCGAGGAATTCACCGCGCTCACGCCCCAGCTCATCGCGGTGAGCGCCACGCCGGGGCAGTACGAGATCGACCAGGCGGGCGGCAAGGTGGTCGAGCAGATCATCCGCCCCACGGGGCTCATCGACCCGGTGGTCCAGATCCGTCCGGTCAAGGGTCAGGTCGACGACCTCCTGGGCGAGATCCGCGAACGGGTCAAGTTGAAGGAACGGACCCTCGTCACCACATTGACCAAACGGATGGCGGAGGATCTCAGCGACTATCTGCAGCAGGTGGGGGTGCGGGTGCGGTATCTCCACTCCGACATCGAGACGATCGAGCGGATGGAGATCCTGCGCGGGTTGCGGCTCGGCGAGTTCGACGTCCTGGTCGGCATCAACCTCCTCCGCGAAGGGCTCGATCTCCCGGAGGTGTCCTTGGTGGCCATCCTCGACGCCGACCACGAAGGCTTCCTCCGCTCCGACCGGTCGCTCATCCAGACCTGCGGACGGGCCGCGCGGAATCTGAACGGCAAGGCGATCCTCTACGCCGACCGGATCACCGGGTCGATGCAGCGCGCGCTCGACGAGATGTCGCGCCGGCGCGCCATCCAGGTGACGTACAACGAGGTGCATGACATCACCCCGCGATCCATCGTCAAGTCGACGGCCGAGGTCCGCCTCTCGACCCGCGTGGCCGACGCGCGCACCGAGCGGCCCGACGACCGGAAGAAGGAGAAGGCGAAGGCCCCGCTCGACCTCCACGATCCGGCCGCGCGGGCCAAGGCGATCCAGGCGCTCGAGCAGCAGATGCGCGAAGCGGCGGCCAACCTCGAGTACGAAGTGGCGGCGGTCCTCCGTGACCAGCTCAATGAGCTGCGCGCCCTCGACGCCCCCGACGTGCAGCGCGGCGGCGCGGGCGCACGTCGCCAAGGGGGGAACCCCCGCCGGTCCCGGGCCCGAGGTCGCTGAATGGAGATCCTCACCGAGGCGGCCCTGCGTCATTGGGGGGAAGCGTTCGGGGCCCGCCTGGCGCCGGGCAGCGTCGTCACCTTGAGCGGCCCCCTCGGCGCCGGCAAGACGACGCTGGTGCAGGCCATCGCGCGCGGGCTCGGCGTCGAGACGCCGGCCACCAGCCCCACCTATACCTACGTGCATCGCTATGCCGGCCGACGCGGTCCGGTGTTCCACCTCGACTGCTATCGTCTCCGGCATCCGGACGATGCCGCCGACCTCGACTGGGAGTCGATCCTGCGCGACGGGGACGCCGCCCTCATCGAGTGGCCGGAACGCGGAGGCGCCTGGATCCCCGCGGCGCAGTTCCGGCTCTCCCTCGACTATGCCGAGGATCCGGAATGCCGGACCCTGGAGGTGGGCTGATGTGGTTGGCGCTGGACACGTCGGGAGACACCGCCTCGGCCGCGGTCGGGATCGCGGGGAGCTCGCCGCGCGCGGAAGCGTCGCTCCGAGGCGCCCGCCAGCACGCTGCCGCACTCCTGCCGCTCATCGAGAAGGTGATGGCCGAGGCGGGGGTGGCCGGCGTGAGCGACCTCACGGGGATCATCCTGGCCGACGGTCCCGGGTCGTTCACCGGGCTCCGGATCTCCGCCAGCGTCGCCAAGGCCATGGTCCTCACCCGCGGGCGGCAGCTCCGGACGGCACCGTCACTCCTCGTGATCGCCGCCGGTGCGCTCCCGCGCCCGGCCGGGCCGATCCTCGCGGTGATCGATGCGTTGCGCGGGGAGCTCTATGCGGCCGTGTACGAGTTCCAGGCCGGCGGGGTGACCACCCATCTCGCGCCCACCGTCGCCACGCCGGCCGATCTCATCACGATGGTGAAGCCGTTCGTGCCGAAAGCGGTCACCGGTCTCGCCGCGGAGCCAATCCTCGCCGAACTGCATCAGGCGTTGGGGGCCGGTCGGCTGTCGCCGCCTCCCGCGGGGGCCCCGGTGCTGCTGGCGCTCCTGGCGACCGGTGACGCGCTGCATTCGGTCGACGACCCGCGCCATTGGGAGCCGGCCTACGGCCGCCCGGCGGAGGCCCAGCGCAAGTGGGAGGAGAAGCATGGACGGCCCTTGCCGCCTGCGACCGGCCACGGCGGCTGACGCCCGCGCCATCGCCGCGCTCGAGCGGCGGGTGTTCAGCGATCCCTGGTCGGCGGATAGCATCCGCGAAACGATCGGGATGCCGTGGATGTTCACCCAGGTCGCGGAAGATGCGGTGGGGACGCTGGTCGGCTACGTCTTCTGTCGGGAGGTCGCCGGCGAATCGGAGCTGCTCAACCTCGCGGTCGATCCGGCGCTCCGGCGGGGAGGGGTGGGAGGCACCCTGCTCCGCGCCGCTCTCGACTGGCTCACCGCCCGGGGCGCCCACGAGACCTTCCTCGAGGTCCGGGCGACCAACGCGGCGGCCATCGCCCTGTACGAGCGGGCCGGATTCCGGGCGGTGGGGCGTCGGCCCGACTATTATCAGCGTCCAGTCGAGGATGCGATCCTGTACCGGCGGCCGGGGGCAGGGGGTGCGTGATCCGGCCCCGCCCGGCGTCATTCCGGTTATCAGGTCTGGTCCAATTGCGTTAGTGTAGGTCGTCCGTCTGTCCGAGCGCCCCAGTGCGCGGGAGGTCGTTGTGAGCCGGAGCCTGAACAAGGTCACCCTCATCGGGAACCTGGGGAACGACCCGGAGGTGCGCAGCACCACCAACGGGTCCAAGGTCGCCACCCTGTCGGTCGCGACGAGCAATCAGTGGAAGGACAAGAGCGGGGAGAAGCAGGAGAAGACCGAGTGGCACCGCGTGGTCCTCTGGAATTCGCAGTACCGCAAGCTCGCCGACGTGGCCGAGCAGTACTGCAAGAAGGGGGACAAGATCTACGTCGAGGGGTCCATCGAGTACCGCTCCTGGCAGGACCGCGAGGGGCAGACTCGCTACACCACCGAGATCAAGGCCAACGAGATCATCCTCCTCGGCGGCAAGGGGGGCTCCAGTGAAGGGGCGCCGAGCCGGGCGTCGGCGCCGGCCAAGGCCGGCAGCGCGGCCCCGGGCGGCAAGGAGGAGTCGTTCTCCGACTTCCCCGAGGCGCTCGACGGCGAGGACGACGACCTGCCGTTCTAAGGGGAGGTCGTCACGGCAAGAAGACCTCGGGCGCCATGCTCCCGGGGTCTTTTTCTTGTAATACGGAGTTAAAGTATTGCAACACAACGACTTATGGGCTTACGCTTAGTAACTGGATGAAGAAGAGACTGTAAGTCGCTGTCGGATTTGGGGTTGGGTGCGTTCGGCGAGGCGGGGGAGGGGTGGCGCTCCGGGGCATCTTTCCTTATGTTCGGAAGGTACCCGTCTCTACGGTCCCATCCGATCACGCTACACGGAGCTCCAGATGCCTCGTGTCACCGCCCGCACGTTGGCCCTCGCCCTCGCGGTCGCCTTCCCGGCGCCGCTGCTGGCGCAGACGCCGGCCGCCGACGTGCCCGAGACGCACACCGTCAAGCAGGGAGATACCCTCTGGGATGTGTCGCGCCAGTACTTCGGCGATCCGCTGCAGTGGCCTCGCCTGTACCAGATGAACACCGCCGTGGTCGAGGATCCGCACTGGATCTATCCCGGTGAAGTGCTGCGGCTCCGGTCCGACGTGGCGATGACGAGCGTCCCGTCGCAGGCGGAAGCGGTCCCGACCCAGATGCCGACCCAGGAGTCTGCCGACGCTCCGCCTCCCGCGGATACGAGCAGCCGTGAGTCGGCCCAGTCGATGGAGCCCCCCGCGACCGAGGTGGCCAGCACGCCGGTCGACACGACGCCGATCTTTCCGCGCCAGGGGCAGATGGTCGCGGACGCCCCGATCCTGCGGGCCGAGTTCACGGACAGCTACGTGGCCGTCACCCGGGCAGAATTCTTCCAGGCCGGCTTTCTCACCGAGGGGCACGGGTGGCCGTTCGGCTCCCTGCTCGGGGCCATCGCCCCGCAGCAGGTCGATGCCCGCGGGTCCCGGGCCGCGATGCTCTTCGCCCAGGTCGGGATCCGCCCCCCGGCCGCGGGGGCATACCAGGTGGGTGACACGCTGCTCGCGGTCGACCTCGAGCGCGGCATCTCCGGTGGGTTCGGCCAGATCGTCATCCCCACAGGCCTGATCCGCGTCACCGATGTGAGCCGCCCCGAGCTGGTGGGCGTCGTCGTGAGCCAGTACGGCGCCATCGGTCCGAACACCCAGGTGCTCATCGCCGAGAAGTACGCCGGACGCCGCGGCGTGCGGGCGCAGCCGCTCGCCGACGGGACCGAAGGGACGCTCATCGCCTTTCGGTCCCGCGATGTCCTCCGCGGCGTCGGCGACATCGTTTTCATCGACAAGGGTCGCACCGACGGGATGAAGATCGGCGACGTGATTGAAGCGCGCCGCACGACGACCCCCCGGGACCCCGGCGCGACCGTGGTCCCCGAGACCGTCGCCCGGCTTCAGGTCGTGCACCTTGGCGACAAGTCCGCCACCGCCCGGGTCAGCTGGGTGCAGTACCCCGACATCCCTCTCGGCACGCGCTGGAAGTTGGTCGCCCGGCTGCCGGGGTGACGCGGCGGACGTCCCGACCGCGCGGGGCGGGGCCCGCGGGATCCGCCGCGCGTCCGGGAGATTGGGCCCCATGGCACCCCGTCTCCGCG
>JANLXK010000332.1:0-2237 GCA_031365045.1 Gemmatimonadota bacterium
CTTCTCGAACCCGAAGTCGCTCGGCACGTAGTACTCCCGGTCTTTCACGGCATCCGGGAAATACTCCTGCGGGATGTACCCGGTCGGAGCGTCGTGCGCGTACTGATACCCCTTCCCGTAGCCGAGCTCTTTCATCAGGCCGGTCGGCGCATTGCGGACGTGGAGCGGGACCGGGGCGGCCGGGGTGTCGGCGGCGGCCTTCATCGCCTCACCCCACGCCACATACACCCGGTTCGACTTCGGCGCGGTCGCGAGATAGACCGCCGCCTGCGCCAGCGCCAGCTCGCCTTCGGGGCGCCCAAGGAATTGGAAGGTCTCCTTCGCCGCCAGCGCCACCTGCAGCGCCTGCGGGTCGGCGAGACCGATGTCCTCCACCGCCATCCGCACCAGGCGGCGCGCCAGGAAGAGCCGGTCCTCCCCGCCCTCGCACATCCGCGCCAGCCAGTAGAGCGCCGCCTGCGGGTCGCTCCCCCGGATCGCCTTGTGCAGCGCGGAGATGAGGTTGTAATGCCCTTCGCCGCTCTTGTCGTACGCCGGGAGCCGCCGAGCCAGCGCGTCCTGGATCTCGGTGACGCCGATCGTGCCGCCGAGCCCCACCTGCTGGGCGCACGCTTCGAGCACCGAGAGCGCCCGCCGCGCATCACCGTCGCTCACCTCGGCCAATGTGGCTCGCCCCTCCGGGCTGAGGTGCAATTCGAGACTCGCGAGCCCGCGCTCCTTGTCGGTCAGCGCGTGGTCGATGACGGTCATCACCTCGTCGGCCGAGAGCGGCTCCAGCACGTACACCCGGGTGCGCGAGAGGAGCGCCGCGTTCAGCTCGAAGCTCGGGTTCTCCGTCGTCGCGCCGATCAGGGTGACGGTCCCGCGCTCGACGTGCGGGAGGAACGCGTCCTGCTGGCCCTTGTTGAACCGGTGGATCTCATCGCAGAAGAGGATCGTCCCCCGCCCGGTGGCGCGGCGCTCCTCCGCCTCCGCGATGATCTCCCGCACCCGGACGACCCCCTCCGTCACCGCACTGAAGGCGACGAAGGCGCGGTCGGTGTACTCCGCGATCAGGCGCGCGAGCGTGGTCTTTCCCGCGCCTGGCGGGCCCCAGAGGATGATGCTCCCCACGTCTCCGCGACGTATCGCATCCCCCAGCGCCTTCCCCGGCGCCAGCAGATGCGTCTGTCCCACATACTCCTCGAGCCGCCTCGGCCGCATCCGCGCGGCCAACGGCTCAGGCGTACTGAAGAGCGATGGTGCCGTCAAACCTCACCCCCTGGCCCCATCTCCCTGACGGGTGAGGGGGAACAAGTCCGATGCGCACCCCCACTCCCGTAAGGGAGAGGGGGTCGGGGGGTGAGGTGGGACAGCGGGAGGCCGACCATTGGATTCAATTGCCCAGCAGCACTCGCGTCACCCAGAACACCGCCACGCCGCCGAAGAACGCCAGCGCCGAGCTGGTGCGGGTCTTCTTCCCCTGGAACTCCGGTACCAGGTTCGACGCGGCCACGTACAGCGTCACCCCCGCCGCGAGCGCCAGGCCGTGCTGCGCGAGAGGCTGGAATTGCTCGGTCACCAGCACGCCGAGGATCGTCGCGACGCCGAGGAGCGCGGCGGCACCGAGGGCCCTGCCCTGCGACTGGCCGCCGGCGAGCATCAGGCTCGCCACCGTGAGCCCTTCGGGGAGCTTGTGAACGAATACCGCCGCGAAGAGGAGCAACCCCAACTCGCGCGACACCGCGAATCCGCTCGCGATCGCGACGCCATCGAAGAAGGTGTGGAGCAGGAGCCCCAGCAGCGCCGTCACTCCCGCCATCGGCGAGATCGCGTGGGTCTCCTCGCCGAAATGGAAATGGGGGGTCAGCACATGCTGCGCGAGGTGGACCGCGAGGTACCCTGAGAGGAGGAACACCGCAGCGATCGCCGACTGCTCGCGGGTGCCGGCCAATGCCTCGGGCATCACCTCCACCAGCGTCACGGCGAGCATGAAGCCGGCACCGAACGCCACCGACCCCTCGAGCACCCGGATCGAACGGGAGAAATGGCGCACCAGGATCCAGGCGCCGAGCACGTTGCCGACCGCCGCGAGGGCGGCCCAGAAGAGCGGGGTCACGTCGTCTCCCGGGCGCGCGCCAGCAGCGCCTCACGGGTGTTGAGATCAGGATCTTCGAGCACGAGATCGAGCAGTCGGTCGAGCGTGCGGCCGACCTCGGGTCCGCGTGGCACCCCCACCTGGATCAGGTCGTCCCCCG
>JANLXK010000053.1:0-2435 GCA_031365045.1 Gemmatimonadota bacterium
CGCCGACCACGCGCCCGTCACGTATCTTCAGGTTCAGCAGCCAGCACCCAGCACCCAGCACCCAGCACCCAGCACCCAGCACCCAGCACCCAGCACCCAGCACCCAGCACCCAGCACCCAGCACCCAGCACCCAGCACCCAACACCCAACACGCTCCATGGACCCCCGCATCTTCACCCTCGATGAGGCCGAACGGACCCTTCCGCTGGTGCGGCGCATCGTCGTCGACCTCCAGCACGAGTACGCCCTCTGGCGGGCGGCGGTGGGACAGTTCGAGCTGATCTCCGCCGGGGCCCGGGCCGAGGAGCAGTTTCCTCCCGAAGTGGTGGCAGCGGAGCGGGAAGTGGCGCTGCTGGCCGAGCGAGTGGCATCGCTATTGGGCGAGCTCGAGTCGATCGGCTGCATCGCGAAGGGGATCGAGGCGGGGCTCATCGATTTCTACGCGCTCAGGGATGACCGCCTCGTGTACCTCTGCTGGCGGCTGGGCGAGGAACGGATAGATCATTGGCATGACCTCGGCGTCGGCGTGGATGGCCGGCGGCCGATCGACGACCTCCTTTCAACCGGGATCAGATCGTGAGAGCACTCTGGGTATTCCTCCACCTCCTGGGTGGCGTCCTCTGGATCGGCGGCGGCCTTGCCGCGATGTTCGTGAGCCTGGCGGCCAGGAAGATGGGCCGGCCGGAGCAGGGGATCGCCGCTCGGCTGGTCGCCGCGATCTACGCCAAGATGATCGCCCCGGGCGCGGGCATCATCGTGCTCTCGGGGCTCTTCCTCACGATGACCTACATGGGCGCCCTCAATCGGGGCGAACTCGAGCTCGCCATCAGTCCCTGGATCATGGCGATGCAGGGACTCGGGCTCGTCGGCGCGGGGCTGGTCTTCGCGGTGGCGCTCCCGGCGGTCAACAAGCTCGCCCGCCTCGACCCGGTGGCACACGCCGAGCCGTTCGACGCCCTCCGCACCAAGCAGCGGATGGCGGGGATGATCGCGACCACTTGCGCCTTCATCAGCCTCGTCGCCGCCGCTCTGTACCGGTGAGGGGCGAGGCGCGTAAGCCGCGGGAGGCGCGGTAGATGAATAGACGGGAGATCCTGGCGGCCGCCGCGTTATTCCCAGGAGCAGGTTGGCTTGCCGCCTGTTCTACCGCATCGAGTGTGTCCGGCTCCCCCTCTCCCGCGCCTTACGCGCCTCTCGCACCTTTTTCCAATGACGAGCGCTGGTGGCGGGAGCTTCGCCGCCAGTTCTACATCGCCGACGGGATCTTCTTCAATACCGGCACCTTCGGCGCCTCCCCCCGCGCGGTGGTCGACGCCACCATCGCCCACCTCACCGCCTTCGAAACGGTCTTCCATCAGCAGGGCGTCGACGGCGCCAAGCTGTTCCGCTCGCTCGGTGCGCTGGTCGGATCTCCTCCCGAAAATCTCGCGCTCACGCGCAATACCACGGAGTCGATGAACGTCGTGGCCCGCGGGATCGACCTCGGTCCGGCGGACACCATCGTCTCCACCACCCACGAGCACGTGGGCGGGATCTGCTGCTGGCAGCTGGTGGCCAAGCGCTACGGTGCCAAGCTCGTCACCTTCACCCCGCCGCTCGACCCCGCCTCCCCGCAGGAGCTGGTCGACGCCTGGGTCGCCGCGAGCCCGCCGGGCACCAAGGTCTGGAGCATCAGCCACATCCTCTTCTCCACCGGGATGATCCAGCCCCTTGCGCTGCTCACGGCCGAAGCCCGGAAGCGGGGGATCATCACGGTCGTGGATGGCGCGCACCCGCCCGGGATGCTGCAGCTCGACATCACCGCTCTCGGCCCCGACTTCTACGCGTCGAGCCCGCACAAGTGGATCCTGGCGCCGAAGGGGAGCGGCTTCCTCTACATCTCCCCCGCCTGGATCGACCGGCTGTGGCCCCTCGCGGCCTCGGGGGGCTGGGACGATCTGACGATCAAGGGGATGCGCTTCGACCACGTCGGCACCCGCAACGATTCGATCACCGCCGGGCTCCGGAACTCCGGGCGTGAGGGGGAGACCATCCTGACTTTCGGGATGGTGCGGAGCTTGGCGTCGAGCACCGTGGCGAGGCCGCGGATGCGGCGCTCGATGTTGGCCTGACCGATGGCAGCATTGAAGTCGAGCGCCGCCTGGAGGCCGGCGGTGATCGAATCGTTGCGGGTACCGACGTGGTCGAAACGCATCCCCTTGATCGTCAGATCGTCCCAACCCCCCGAGGCCGCGAGGGGCCAGAGCCGGTCGATCCAGGCGGGGGAGATGTAGAGGAAGCAGCTCCCCTTCGGCGCCAGGATCCACTTGTGCGGGCTCGACGCGTAGAAGTCGGGGCCGAGGGCGGTGATGTCGAGCTGCAGCATCCCGGGCGGGAGCGCGCCATCCACGACCGTGATGATCCCCCGCTTCCGGGCTTCGGCCGTGAGCAGCGCA
>JANLXK010000082.1:0-11178 GCA_031365045.1 Gemmatimonadota bacterium
TGGAAGCGGCCTACATCACCGCGGCCGTCATCTACCTGACCTACAGCATCACGCTCTGGTGGCGGGCGCGGAGGGCTGTGAGAAGTGAGAAGTGAGGAGTGAGAAGTTGAGATGAAGCAGGGCCCTCCCGTGATCTTCGAGAGGGCCCTTCCCATATCGACTCCTCACTCCTCACTCCTCACATGTCTTCCTTCAGGAGGACTTTGTCCCACAGCAGTGCCGCCGCCACCGCGCCGAGGATCGGTCCGAACCAGTAGGCCAGCTGGCCGGTCCAGACGCCGGAGACCACCGCCGGCCCGAACGCGCGGACCGGGTTCATCGCGGCGCCGGTGAGGGGTCCACCCACCAGATACATCGCGATCACGGCCACGCCGACCCAGAGCCCCCCCATCTTGGGCGCCTTGGGGTTGGCGACCGTCGCCATCACCGCGCTCATCAGGAAGAAGGTCATCAGCGCCTCGAGCATCACCGCGCCGCCCAGTTGGATGTTGTTGTTGATCGTCGGCAGGCCGCCACTGAGGAGCCGACCGACGTTGTTCGGGATCAGGAACCGGGTCATGAATGCGCCGGCGATACCGCCGAGCACCTGGACGCCGATATAGGCCAGGGCGGTCTTCAGTTCGATCCGCTTGGTGGCGAGGAACCCGAGGGTCACGGCCGGGTTGAGATGGCCCCCGGAGATCCCCATCGTTGCGGTGATGCCGAGTGCGAGGATCAGGCCGTGCGTGAGGGCCAGTCCCACGAGGCCGGCCTTGCCGCCAGGGAAGCTGTCGGTGATGATGACGGCGGTGCCCGCAAAGACGAGCCCGAAGGTGCCGACGAACTCGGCCGTGAGGGGTCGAACGAGACGCATGATGGGATCCCTTGGGTTGTGCCGGGGGAAGTGAACGGCCGAGAATCTAGGCGGAGGCGCGTCGGAAGACCAGCGCCGCGTTGATCCCGCCGAATCCGAACGACGTGCTCACCAGGTGTTCGGGGTCGGCGTCGAGACCTTCGCCCTGCAGGTACCGCAGGTCGCAGGCGGGGTCGGGGGCGGCGAGGTTGACGGTGGGTGGGAGCCACCGGCGCGCGCTCGCCAGCGCGCAGATCGCGGCCTCGAACGCGCCGCTCGCGCCGAGGGCGTGCCCGTAATACCCCTTCGTGCCGCTTAGCGTGAGCTTGGACGCGTGGTCGCCGAATGCGAGCCGGAGCGCCAGGGTCTCGGTGGGGTCGTTGAGCGGCGTGGCCGAGCCGTGGGCGTTCACGTAGCTCACCGCGCCCGGGGTCACATCGGCGTCGGCCAGGGCGAGACGCACCGCGCGCGCGGCCTGCGTCCCGTCGGGGCGGGGTGCGGTCATGTGGTGGGCGTCATTGGTGGTGCCGTATCCCGCGATCTCGGCGTAGATGCGTGCACCGCGGGCCACCGCCCGCTCGCGGGTCTCGAGCACCAGCACTGCCGCCCCCTCGGCCATCACGAAGCCGTCGCGTCCTGAGTCGAACGGCCGGCTGGCGCCGGCGGGGTCGTCGTTGCGGGTGGACATCGCGCGGATGATGGAGAAGGCGCCGAAGGTGAGCGGCGCGAGCGGCGCCTCGGCGCCGCCGGCCAGCATCACGTCGGCCTCGCCGCGGCGGATGGTGCGGAAGGCGTCGCCCAGCGCCATCGCGCCGCTGGCGCAACTCATCCCGTTGGTGCTGTTGGGGCCCTGCAGGCCGCACTCGATGGCCAGGTTGCAGCTCGCCGCGCCGGTGAAGACGGTCAGCGCCAGACCGGGGTCGACCGCGCGGATCCCGCCGCGCAGGTAGTTCGCATGCTGGGCCTCGGCGTGGCTCACGCCACCCAGCGCGCTCCCCATCATCGCGCCGATCCGCTCCCGGTCCTCGCGCGCGAGGTCGAGCTCGGAGTCGGCCAGCGCGAGCCGCGCGGCGGCGAGGGTGAATTGGGAGCAGCGGTCCAGCCGCTTCACCCGCCGCTCTTCGAGGAAGTCCTGCGGCCGGAAGTCGCGCACCTCGGCGGCGATCTTGGTGCGGAACGGCTCGGGGTCGAACCGGGTGACCGTCCCGACCGCCGAGCGCCGGGCCCGGAGCCCGTCCCAGAATCCTTCGACGCCGGTCCCGATCGGCGTGACCGCCCCGATCCCCGTGATCACCACCCGCCGCGCTTCAGTCATTCCCGCTCCGTTCGAGATGCCGCGCCAATCCTGCCAGGGTGCGCGACGCGATGCCGTGGACGAATATCGGCCCGATGACCCACTCCGCGGCGGGCCGCCGCAACGGACCCCAGGGTGGGCCCGCCCACTCGTGGACCAGGGTCACCCGTGTCCCATCCCCCCGTGCTTCCATCTGCCAGACCACATCCATCCCGGTGGTGACGCCCCGGACGTGGCGATATCGCACCTGCTGCCGGACCGGGTCGATCTCCATCTCACTGGTCCACCAGGTGGGCCAGCCGAGGGGCCCGAAAGGGCGGAACGCCGACATCGCCACCAGCCCGCGATCGCCTGAGCGTTCGAGGAAGCGGACATAACGATAGTGCGACAGCCGGTCGGGCCAGCGCTCGACGTCGGCCGCCGCGGCGAAGACCCGCGCCGGAGTCGCCCTGATGTTGCAGACGTCAACGGTGCGCATCATTCGGTCCGCCACCACGCGACCACCCGCCATCCGGGCCGGCCCGTGACCGTCGCCGGCACGCCGGCCGCGGCACAGAGCGCCGCCAGCTCCTCCACCCGATAGCCGCGTGCCACCGAGGTCATTCCGTCCACGCGCGTGTACTGGTCGAACCCGAGCGCGCGCGCAGCCACCCCGAACAGCGTCGCGGCGGTGCGCGAGCGCTGGAGATCCGCGATCACGACACCGCGGCGGGCCAGTCGCCCGGCGTCCTTGAGCAGCTGGATCGCGGTCTCGGCGCCGAGGTGATGGAGCACCTGGCTCACCACCACAAGATCGACGCTGCGATTGCGGAGCGGGAGCGCGGTGAGGCAGCCGAGCGTCACGGGGAGTGCCGGCGACCGCGCCAGCTGGGCCGCGGGACGGAGCCGCTCGAGACCGATCGTGCCGATGGAAAGACCGCGGGCCGTCCCCCAGCGCCGGGCGGCGGCGGGGATGTCGCCGGCGCCGGTGCCGATATCCAACAGTGCGAGGTGCGAAGTGCGAAGTGCGGGGTCAGCGAGCACCTGCCCCAATCCCCACAGCACGGCCGCCGTCCCGCCGAACAATCGATTCGCGCGCGCGATGTTGGTGAGTGAGCGCCGCACGGCGACCGGATCGGCCGCGGGATCGTCGAGCAGTTCGGTGCCGGGGGCGTGGTTCACGCAAGCCCCGTATAGCCGCCGCGGAAGTATGCGAGCGGTCGGCCATCATCCACCGCGCCGCCGGTGACGCGACCGATCACGATCGTATGGTCGCCCGCGTCGTGCAGCGCCCACCGTTCGCACTCGATGTGGGCCAGCACGCCGTCCAGCACCGGGATCCCGTCGGCCGAGGGGAGGTAGCCAATGCCGTCGAACCGGTCGTCTTCCTTCCGCGCGAACCGGCGCGAGAGGGTCTCCTGCTCCTGGTCCAGGATGTTCACCACGAAGCGTGGCGCGGCGAGGAGCACCGGATGGATCACGGCGATCTTCTCGATCGCGAGGAGGATCAGCGGCGGCTGGAGCGAGACGGAGCTCAGCGAGTTCGCGGTCATCCCGTGCGGGCGCCCGCCGGCATCGATCGCCGTCACGACGGTCACCCCGGTCGCGAAGCGACCGAGGAGCTGCCGGAATTCCGCGGGATCGACATCGGGTCGGGTCACAGCACCATCCGGAGAAGGAACGACGGCGCGAGCGCGGCGCGGGCGGGAAGGATATCCCCGGCCACGCCGACGCACAGGTCGCCGAGGCCGTGGGCGGCGAGGCGGCGGACCCCGTGGGCGAAGAGCGGCGGGCACTCCATCCCCCAGCCGATGGCGCGCTCCATGATCCATTTCGCGAGGAACCGTTCGCGGCGGAGCGCCCGGTAGGCGGTGAGCTGTACTGCGGTCACGCGTCCGGTGCGCACGAGGGCGTCGCCGGTCGCGGCCGCCGCGAGCTCGGCCCCGGTGAGCGCGGTCTGGATCCCGTCTCCGGTGACGGGGTCGAAGAACTCCGCCGCGTCGCCGAGCAGGAGGGCCCCGGGAGCGGTGACTTGGGAGGCGGATGCGGCGAAGGGTCCGGTGACCAGTACCCCGCGGCGCTCCCGGCCCCGATGGATCCGGCCGGCCACCCCGGGAAAGCGCTCCAGCATCTCATAGAAGAAGGCGGCGGGGTCCCCCCCGGCCTCCCGGGCCCGCTCGCGGGAGACGACGAGCCCGACGTTCGCGACACCCCCCCCGATCGGGTTGAGACCGACGTATCCCTCCCGAGTGACGTGGATCTCCGCCACATCACCCAGCCGGGCGACGTCGGCCACGTGCGCGATGAAGCCGATCCGCGACGGCGACCCGTGGCGCCGCCGGCCGAGCGCGCGGGCGATGGTCGACCGCAGTCCATCGGCGCCGATCACCAGCGCCGCCTGGATGGTCCGGACCGTGCCGTCCGGGCCCCGCACCACTGCACCCGTCACCCCACCAGCGCCGTAGAGGAGGTCGGTCACCTGGGTCCCTTCTGCCACGTCCGCGCCGACCTCGCGCGCCCGGGCGACAAGGGCCGCATCGAGCACCCGACGGGCGAGAGAGAGGCCGGTCGGGCGGAACGCGGCGGCCCCGAGCCCGGCGAAGCGGCCGACGAGTGCGGCCCCCGAGGCGGGGTAGAGCGCCGTGCCAGCGACGGCGTGTCCCCCTGCCGCATCGAGGGCCGGGAGGACGCCGAGCGCATCGAAGTGCCGCAGGGCGACCGGCCCCATGTACTCGGCACACGGCTTGTCGCGCGGAAAGGTCGCGCGGTCGAGCACCAGCACGCGGAGCCCGCGCCGGGCGAAGTGGATGGCCGCGGCGCTCCCGCCTGGCCCGGCGCCGGCGATCAGGACATCGACGTGACGATCCACCAGCCTATCCCGGTCGCGAGCAGGGTGCTGATCGCGTTCACTCCGTCGTTGGTCAGCCATCGGATCCCTCCGACCGGTCGCGCGAGGGTGCTGCAGCGGTGCCGGGGTCGTTCGGTCGCGGTGTCGCAGGCGGGACAATGAAAGCGTCCCTGCAGGGTTGCTCCAAGCAGCGAGTCCACCAGCATACCCAACGTACCGACCCCGACGCATGCCGCGAAGAGCCGTAGTTCCCCGGAGCCGAGCCAGGCGGCCGCGCCGACCGAGCTCGCCCCGGCCGCGCCGCCCAGTGATCCGCGCCAGGTGACCCCGCCGCTGGTACCCGCATCGACGCGTCGGCCGGTGAGCAGATGGCGTGGTGGGCTTGGGCTGGTGGCCCCGAGCGCGGTGGCCCAGGTGTCGGCCGCCGCGGCGGCGAGCCCGATCGCAAGCACCCAGAGGCCGACGCGCGGGTCGGCGAGGCCGAGGAGGGCGCCGAGGGCGGGGGCGCCACCGTTGGCGAACACCTGTCCTGCATCCCGTCGCCCACTTTTCGCTTCACCCCGCTCGGCAGCGGGGTCGGGGCAGGCGCGGGAGACGGCGGTGCTGCCGATGAAGAAGGCGAAGAGCACCGCGACCCCCCACCACCCGGTCCCCCAGAGCACCGCGGCGCCCACCACGAGCGCCGCGCCGGCCCCGGCGGGAGAGAGCGACCCGCGGAGGAGGTCGAGCTTCAGCGGCCGGCCTCACGGCGGAGCGCGGCGAGGAGCCGCTCGCGGAACTCCGGCGGGCATCGCTCCTGGGCGCTGACCCGCTCGAGCACCACCTGGAAGCGTTGCTCGAACTCCTGATGCACCCGACAGGGGGCACAGAGCGCGAGATGGGCCTCGACCGCGGTGGCGGTCTCCGGCGTGACCTCGCGGTGGAGCCAGTCCTGCAGCTCATCGAGCGTGCGGCGGCAATCGAACGGGGTCGTCATGGCTGGGCCTTCAGGATGCCGAGTTCGACGGCGTGATCGTGGAGTTGGCGCTGGAGCCGGCGGCGCGCGCGGAAGAGGCGCGACTTCACGGTGCCGACCGGGATCCCGAGCACTCCCGCGACCTCGGCGTAGGGGAGCCCCTCGAGGTCGCTCAACACCAGCGCCTCGCGGAATTCTTGCGGGAGTCCTTCCACCGCGGCGAGGACGTGGGTGTCGACGACGCGTTCGAAGAAGTGACCTTCCGGGTCCTGCGAGCCGACCGCCCGATAGATGGCGTGCGGATCGGCGTCGTCGAGCGAGATCGAGATCCCTTCGCGCTTCCGGCTCCGCCAGCGGGAGACGAAGGTGTTGCGGAGGATGGTGAGGAGCCAGGCGCGGACGTTGGAACCCTGGGTGAAGCCGGCCCAGCCGCGCCAGGCGCGGAGCAGGGTCTCCTGCACCAGGTCCTCGGCGTCGGCGGTCTCGCCGGTGAGCCGGCGCCCCACACGATAGAGCGTGTCAAGCTGGGGGAGGACCTCGGTCTCGAAGACGGCGACATCGGCCATGGTGGCAAGGTCGCGAGCGGCGGTGCCTCGCGCAACCGGCGCGAAGTCCGAATCCCCGCACTTCGCACCTCGCACTCCGCACCAGTATTCACCATTGGCCGCTTCCTCGTTAGGATTGATGCCTCGTGTCCACCGCACCCACCGTCCCCGCCATCGTCCCGCTCTCCCTGCTCGAAGCGCTCCGCAACGTCGACGCTCCGGTCGAGGATGGGCTCGAGGAGCTGGCCGGTGAGGTGGTAAGCAAGCGGCTCGGCCTGAGCGGCACCGTGCAGGCGCAGATCGCGCGGTACGCCTGGCACGCCGACCGGGGTCACGCCGTCGCGCTCGATGAAGCGACCTCGGTCTTCCGGCTGGTCGGGCGTCGGGTGGACGCCCCGCTGGTCTTCGCCGATGCCGGCCGCCGGGCCGCGCGGCGGGCCACACCCCGGTGGCCCAAGGTCCTGGGGGTGATGCCGGCCGGGCTTGCCCGGGTGGTCGGGCCGCGGGCCGCGGGGCGGGTGGTCCGCCGACTGGTGGGAGGGCACCTTGTCGTGAAGGACGCCGAAGCGCGCGGGGAGGTTCCCGCGCCGCTCGGGTTGGACGTGATCCCGGAAGGGACGGGGTGCGGCTTCTATGGTGCGCTGTTCGGCGAACTGCTGCGCACGCTGGCGGGATTCGAAGGGGCGGTGCGGCACACCCGGTGCCGCGCGCGGGGTGATGACGGCTGTGAATGGCGCGCGAGCGCCGTGGGAGGATACCGATGATGTCCCTCGATCGCGCGGAGCTGCGCGCGGCACTTGAAGCGGTCGGTGCCGACGCCTGGCTGCTCTTCGACTTTCATGGGCTCAATCCGGTGGCCCGGCGGGTGCTCGGCCTCGGCGGGATGGGCACGCGCCGGATCTTCGTCTTCCTGCCGAAGGAAGGGGATCCGATCGCCGTGGCGCACAAGATCGAGCTCGCGCCGCTGGAGGGGTTCCCGGGCAAAGTCGTGCCCTACGCCCGCTGGCAGGAGCTGCAAGAGGCGCTGACCCCGCTGGTGCAGGGGAAGAAGCTCGCGATGGAAGTGTCGCCCAAGGACGCCGTGCCCTACCTCGATCGGGTGCCGCACGGGGTCGTGCAGATGCTCGAAGGGCTGGGCGGGACCATCGTCCCCTCCGGCGAGATGGTGACCCGCTTCGCGGCACGGTGGAGCGCCGCGGAGGCGGAGGATCACCGCTTCGCGGCCGAGGTGCTGGCGACGGTGGCGAAGGCGGAGCTGGCCAAGGCGGTGCACGAAGGGGGGACGGGCCTCACCGAGACCGCCCTGCAGGCGCGGGTCGTCGCGGCGGTGCGGGCCGCGGGGTGCGAGTTCGACACCTTGCCGATCGTGGGGTTCGGGCCCAACGGGGCCGACCCGCACTATGAGCCGGTGGCGGGGAAGGATGCGACGTTGGGGAAGGACACCGTGATCCTGCTCGACCTCTGGGCGGGGCGCACCAAGACCACCGTCTTCGCCGACCAGACCTGGATGGCGTTCGCGGGGAGCAAGGTGCCCGCGAAGGTGCAGGAGGTGTGGACCGTGGTGCGCGACGCCCGTGACGCCGCGATCCGCCGGGTGCTGGAGACCGTGAAGGCGGGGAAGCCGCTGGCGGGGTACGAAGTGGACCGGGCCGCGCGCGATCTCATCGAGAAAGCGGGGTACGGTCAGTACTTCGTGCACCGGACCGGGCACTCGATCGATCGGGACCTGCACGGCAGCGGCCCGCACATGGACGATTATGAGACACATGACGAGCGGCGGCTCATTCCGGGTGTGGGGTTCTCGGTGGAGCCGGGCGTCTATCTGTCAGGTGAGTTCGGAGTCCGGAGCGAGATCAACATGTTCTGGGGCCCGCTCGGCCCCGAGGTGACCCCGGTGGCCCCCCAGCGGGACCTGATCACCGCCTGAATACAGGGCAGGACTCTGGCCGAGTCGCGGCCGGGGAGGACCGCCGGGGGGCCGCCCTGGGGGGCCGGGTCGAGGGAGGGGGCTTTACCCTTCCTTGACACCTTCCAGAGTGCTGGACATATTTCCCATCCCGACCAGCCGCGGTCGGGTTCTCCAGCAGCCAAAAGCAGAATTCTTCGCACGCTCAGGTCGGCGCTCCCTCGCTGACCGATCCACAGCGTACCCGCGTCCCCTCGACGGCCTCCCACCTAACTGGGCCGTTCAGGTACGTGTTCAGCTTTCCGCACGAAGTGTTTGGGCTGGTCCGTTGTCCACGCCATTGGAGGAAGGGTCCATGATTCCACGCTGTGTGAGGACCGTCGCTCGCGTTGCGCGCACGGCCTCGTTCGCGGCCGCCGCACTGATGTTCAGTGCGTCGGTGCTCGCGGCGCAGGCCACCGGCAAGGTCGAAGGCCGGGTCCGTGACAATGCAGGGGCGCCCATCGCCAACGCCCAGGTGTTCGTCGTCGGGACCGCGTTCTCGGCCCTGACGAACGCCCAGGGCTACTATTTCATCAACAGCGTCCCCGTCGGTACGATGGACATGCGCTCCGCGTTCGTGGGCTATCGCCCCGTCGTGGCGCGTGGTGTGCTCGTGCGCGGCGGCCAGACCTCGACGCAGGACTTCGCGCTCGAGGCCTCGGTGATCCAGGTGACGGATCTCGAGGTCACGGCCGAAAAGCCCCTGGTCCCTCGTGACCAGGTGACCTCCAAGGTGAGCGTGTCGGGCGACATGGCCGCTTCGATGCCAACGGACCGGCTCCTCGCGGCCCTGGCGCTGCAGCCGGGCGTCGTGGCCAGCGCGAACTCCGGCAGCATCTCGATCCGAGGCGGTCGTCCCGACGAAGCGGTCACCTACCTGGACGGCGTTCCGGTCCAGCCGGGCAACCGGGGCGGCACGTTCGGCGGTCGCAACACCACCGCCAGCATCGTCGTCGGCACCAACGGCTTCCAGGAAGCCACGGTGACGACCGGCGCCTCGGCGGCCGAATTCGGCAACGCCCAGTCCGGCGTGATCTCGATCGAGACCAAGACCGGCGGCCCGAAGTTCCAGGGCAGCGTCGCGATGGAGTCCGACGAGTTCATGGGGCGGACCCGCAACAACTCGCTCGGCTTCAACCGGTTCGAGCTCGGCTTCAGCGGCCCGATCGCGAACAACCTGACCTTCTCGGTCAACGGTGCCCTCGAAGGCCAGAAGTCGGCCGGGACGGGCAAGTTCGGCGCGGACGCAGGGGTCCCGCTCTTCACGCCGGCGGGGATCGACACCGTCATGGCGGTGCCGAACTCCCAGACGCTGGTCGACACCTCGTACGTCCCGGTCTCGACCTTCGCAGTCTACCGCGGCAACTGCGACGACATCGGGAGCGCCAACCCCGACATCCAGAACAACTACGGCCTGGAGTGCCAGGGCGTCCGGTTCCCGCGCTCGGCGACCTCGAACTACACGCTGGGCGGCAAGCTGAACTACAGCTTCGGCGCCGGTGACCGGTTCACTCTCAGCGCCAACTCGTCGCAGAACCAGGGACGCAACTTCAGCCATACCAACCAGCTCAACCCGGCGCAGCACACCGGGTTCCGGAACTGGAACAACGTCTTCACCGCCGGCACCAACATCAACCTCAGTCGTTCGGCGGATCGGGCGCTCGCGGTCGAAGGGTTCCTGTCGTACCAGCAGGACCGCACCCTCAGCGGCCCGCTCAGCGCGCAGTCGGAGGTCGATACCCGCGATCCGTTCATGGGGTTCATCGTGGCGCCGATGAAGATGCTGTTCAACTTCGACAACTTCGTGCTGGACGATGAGCTGGTGAATAACTTCACCCAGAACATCCACGGGTCGCGCCGGGGGCCGTACGACCTCGACAACCCCGATCCGTACGCTGACATCGACACCTACCGCAACAACCCGTACGGGACGCTCGGCTGGTCTGACGGCGGCGGCCCGGATGGCAACCTGACGATGTACCGGGAGAACCGGATCGTCGGGCGCGTCGGCGTCGACTGGCAGGCCGACCGGTTCAACCGGGTCCGTCTGGGCGGCGACTTCAGCAAGTACGACATGTTCTTCTACAATTCCGGCCTGACCGGCCAGGCATTCTCGGAGGCCTGGCACGAGAAGCCGAACCGCTACAGCGGGTTCGCTTCCGACCGGCTCGACCTCGGCGACGTGGTGATCGATCTCGGGCTCCGGTACGACTGGTACAAGACCGGCGCGACCCGTTCACAGCTGCTGGTCAACGACCCGCTTTCGGCCCTGAATGGCCAGTGGGTCTATTTCCCGCGCCGCAGCTCCTACGGGGATTCGGCCAACGACGGGTACCATCGTGAGCTGCCGGACCAGGCGCACAGCTACCTGAGTCCGCACATCCAGGTGGCCTTCCCGGTCACCCAGCGGACCAATTTCCGGCTGTCGTACGCGCATCAGGTGCAGGCGCCGGACTTCGGCACGATGCTGACCGGTATCAACACCGATCTCGCGATCACCAACACCAACCACGTGTACGGAGCCGATCTGGACTTCGGCAAGACCATCACGTTCGAGTTCGGCGTCCGGCACGAATTCAACCCGGACATGGTGCTCGACATCTCGGCGTACAACAAGGACAAGCTGGCCGATGCGTCGGCCCGCCTGGTCTCGCTGTACGACCCGACCAAGAAGCAGAACAACGACATCCGTCTCTTCACCGCCTCGGACTTCGGCAATACCCGCGGCGTCGACATGTCGCTCCAGCGCCGGATCGGCAACCTCTTCACCGGCCAGC
>JANLXK010000090.1:0-1422 GCA_031365045.1 Gemmatimonadota bacterium
CGTAGGCGAAGTAGGTGCTGGCCGTCGCCGGACCGGTGACGTTGGCGAATGTGATGATCAACTGGTTCGGGGCGCCTCCGGTGTTAGGATTCAAGTGCGGATCGTCCGGCGTGCCGCCATTGGCTGCATCCCAGTTCCAGGTGCCCAGGTAGTCGAACACCGTGTGGTAGTAGTAGCCGGTTTCTCCGAGCTTTATCGGGAACGCAGCGAGTTGGTCACCGGTGGGCACGACCGCGCCGCCGGACCAATTGTTGTTGTAGAAGGCCCCCCAGACGCCACCCTGGTTCCCGAGCGCTTCCGAGGCGTGGTAGAAGGAATGCCACTTCCAGGCGTATCGGTAGGGCTGGCCGCTCGGCCCGTTGCCCCTGAGCGCCGGCTGGAAGTTCAAGAACAAGAACGAGTCCGCGTTATTGTTGAAGTTCGAAGTGGTGAGGGCGCCCCCGGTCATCGCGGCGGCGTTCGCGGTGGCGTTGCCGCAGGCACCGTCGACTCGAAGCTCGGCGCCGATGACTTGAGTCGGACCCGCCCAATGCCACGTATTGAGCGCCGTTGGGATCGGCGTCCCGTCGTTTAGCGTCCGCGTCACCTTGGTCGATTCGGCCCACGACCCGAGACTTGTGTTGAACGTCGAGCACGAATCGAGTCGCGTGACCGCGTCGTTCGTCTGCAACAACTGAGACTGGGATAAGCGCTTGGCCACGGTGTATCCGTCCGCGGGCGACGTGATGTCGAAATTCATGGTGACGCCGGTCAGTGCGGAGGCCGACGGGTCGGTGTAGACCTGGAAGACGCCTCCCACCACACCGTCGATTGCGACTTTCCCGATGTGGACCGGGTTGTTGAAGACACTCATTTTCGAAGCGGCGCCACCGGAGAAGCTCAGATTGACGGTGGCATCTGTGAGCGCCACCCCCGTCGTGTTCTTGAACTTGAAGGTGTAGCTGGAGTATTCACCCGCATCCATGTACTTCGTGTAGAACTCATTGGATCCACCGTTGAACAGCGGAGAGGTGATCGCATCGGTCCCCGCGGCGGCATTGTCGCAACCACCACTGACCGTCGGGGGGAACCCCACATCGGTCGCGCCCACCTGGCACGCAACGGTCGCGGTCCAGGGTCGGAGCGCCCCGGGGTAAGTCGCGGTGAGCGATCCGCCATCCGCGACGACGATGCCACTTCCGGACTGAATGGTTCCGACGAAAACCCCGTTGGAGCCGATGCAGCTCACGATCTGGGTGTCGATGGTCGCCGCAAGGCTGTTCTTGCTGACGAGCGTGACCGAAACCGGAGAACTGGCCAAGGCATCGTTGACCGTGATCTTGACAGTGTCGGAGCAGGTGTACCTGCCCTTGTCCATCGAGACCTGCGTGACGGCCTGGCTGGCGACGTCGCCGACGACGACGAGGGAGTAGTTCATGCCGC
>JANLXK010000109.1:0-3209 GCA_031365045.1 Gemmatimonadota bacterium
TGAAGACGAGCAGATGGATGATGGTATACGCCACGACGGCCCAGACATCGATCACGGTGACCGACGGCGAGGCCGTCCCGAAGACGAACACCTGCCCGAGCACGCTGGGGGTCGCCAGCGGATGTCCCTGCGCCAGGTCGATGAAGAAGAACCACGCGGCGACCACAAGGGCGCCGATGAGCCCGGTGACCGCGCCTTCGCGCGCGAGGTTATGCCGATGGTGGACCATACGGCCTCTGCGAGTGGGGGTAGTTCAAACCTACGACTTCTGCCCGGACCGTGGGGTCCACCTCGTGAAATGGTTCACAAGGCCGCCACGGACAACGATCCGCAGATCACGAGGAGTCATCCTGAGCGGAGCGAAGGATCTACCCGACTCAGTTCGGTACCCAGACTTCGGGCGACCGGGCGTGACCAAGAAGATCCTTCGCTCCGCTCAGGATGACCCCGTTCTGCACCACCTTCCGTCTCCCCTCCGTACGTTCTCTCTTCCTCCCTTCCTCCCTTCCTACCCTCCTACCCTCCTACCCACCGACTTCATGGAGCTTGGCCCACGTGAAGAGCCCCGTCGCGTGCCCATCGCTCCAGCGCACTCGGAGCGCGTAACTCCCCACCAGGTCGAGATGCATCGGCTTGATGTCCGCGGGGACACGCGCTGGATCGAGCATCGGCCGACCCGTCATCTCTTCCACGCATTCCGCGCAGGGGCAGGCGAGCCGAAGCTCGCGCGCCGGCACGAGCACTGGCGCCACACCCAACGTCCAAGTGATCAGGATCCCGTCATCGCGCCGCTGGATGGCGACCGGAGCAGTGCTCGTCATGACGCTATATTAAGTGGGCAAGCGCACAGGCGCACAGGCGCACAGGCGCACGAGACGCACGACGCAACACCCAACGCTCAACACTCAACACGCTTCTCCATGACCACACCCGATCCCTTCGGCGCCCGCGGCACCCTCGACCTCGGCGGCAAGTCCGCGACCATCTACCGGCTCCGCGAGCTCGAGAAGAAGGGAGCGGCCAAGCTCGATCGCCTCCCCTTCTCCATCCGGGTACTGCTCGAGAACGCGCTCCGCTTCGTGGGTCATGGGGTCGTCACCGAGGCACACGTCAGGCTTCTGGGACACTGGGCGACCACGGGTGAGCGCACCGAATTCCCCTTCATGCCGGCCCGCGTGGTGCTGCAAGACTTCACCGGCGTCCCCTGCGTGGTCGACCTCGCCGCGATGCGCGATGCAACGGCCCGGATGGGAGGCGACCCCGACCGGATCAACCCGATCGTCCCCTGCGACCTGGTGATCGACCACTCGGTGCAGGTCGACCACTACGGCACCGCCGACTCCGCCCGGCTCAACGTCCTGCTTGAATTCGAGCGGAACAAGGAGCGCTACCAGCTCCTCAAGTGGGCCCAGAAGGCGTTCCGGAATTTCCGCGCGGTCCCGCCAGGGATGGGCATCGTTCATCAGGTCAACCTCGAGTACCTCTCCCCCGCCATCCAGCTTCGCGACCAGCACGGCGAGCCGACGCTCTATCCCGACACGGTCGTCGGCACCGACTCCCACACCACGATGATCAACGGACTCGGCGTGGTCGGCTGGGGCGTCGGCGGCATCGAGGCGGAGGCGGTGATGCTGGGTCAGCCCTACTTCATGCTGGTCCCCGACGTCATCGGCGTGAAGCTGACGGGCAAGCTCCCGGTAGGCACCACCGCGACCGACCTGGTCCTCCGCGTGACCCAGATGCTCCGGAAGAAGGGCGTCGTCGACAAGTTCGTGGAATTCTACGGCCCCGGCATCTCGGCCCTCGGCCTCGCCGACCGCGCCACCATCGCCAACATGGCCCCCGAATACGGCGCCACCATCGGGTTCTTCCCGGTGGACGCCGAGACGCTGCGGTACATGGAGCGCACGGGGCGCGACAAGGAGGCGGTGGCGCGGGTCGAGAAATACTGCAAGGAACAGGGACTCTACCGCACCGACGACATCCCCGACCCCGAGTTCACCGACACGCTCGCGCTCGACCTCGCGTCGATCGAGCCGGCGCTCGCCGGTCCCAAGCGGCCTCAGGACCTGGTGCCGCTCAAGGAGCTCAAGAAGAATTTCGGCGTGAGCCTCCCCGGCCTGATGCAGCCGACCGTCCCGGCGGCCCGGAAGGAGCTGGCGCAGGCCGCCTACTCCCGGTGGATGGATGAGGGAAGCCACACCGACAAGTCGACGCTGGCCACGGTGCAGGCGCCGGCGAAGTTCAAGCTCAATGACGCCGACTGCGAACTGAACGACGGGGCGGTCGTCATCGCCGCCATCACCTCCTGCACCAACACCTCGAATCCCTCGGTGATGGTCGGCGCGGGCCTCCTCGCCAAGAAGGCGGTCGAGAAGGGGCTGATGACCCGCCCCTGGGTGAAATCCTCGATGGCCCCCGGCTCGCGGGTCGTGACGGGGTATCTCAATGACGCCGGTCTCTCGAAGTACCTCGACCAGCTGGGCTTCAACACGGTCGGCTATGGCTGCACCACCTGCATCGGCAACAGCGGCCCGCTCCCGGAGCCGGTCCAGAAGGCGATCGACGAACACGCTCTCGTGGCCGTCGCGGTGCTTTCGGGCAACCGCAACTTCGAGGCGCGGGTCCACCCCTCGGTGCGCGCCAACTATCTCGCCTCGCCCATGCTGGTGGTCGCCTTCGCCCTGGTCGGCCGGGCCGACATCGACCTCACGAACGAGCCGCTGGGGACCAACGCCAAAGGCGAGAAAGTCTTCCTCCGGGACATCTGGCCTTCACAGGAAGAGATCGCCGACACGATGGCCCGGGCCCTCAAGCCGGAGACGTTCAAGCGGGAGTACAGCACTGTCTTCGACGGAGACGACGCCTGGAAGCACCTCGAGGTCCCCACCGGCAGCCGCTACGCCTGGGACAGCAACAGCACCTACATTCAGGAACCCCCCTTCTTCCAGGGGCTCCCCCCCAAGCCGGGGACCTTGAGCGACATAACCGGCGCCCGCGTCCTCGCGGTCCTCGGCGATTCGGTCACGACCGACCACATCTCCCCCGCTGGCGCCATCCCCAAGAACGGCCCCGCGGCCAAGTACCTCAGGGAGAACGGCGTCGAGCAGCCCGACTGGAACACCTTCGGCGCCCGCCGCGGCAATCATCAGGTGATGATGCGTGGCACCTTCGGCAACGTGCGCATCAAGAACGCCCTCACGCCCGAC
>JANLXK010000163.1:0-4798 GCA_031365045.1 Gemmatimonadota bacterium
CTCGTGGGGCTCGTGCTCGCGCTGGTCATCACGCTCGTGCTGTGGACGATCGACCGACCCCGGCGCGGAGTATCGTCGGCCGCGTGATCGTCCACCGCCCCTGCTTTTCTCTCGCCGGGAGCTTCTCCTGATGGAACCCCAGAATGTCGGCCGAGTCGACGGCATGATCCGTGTGGCCCTCGGGGTGACCTGCCTGGTCCTCGTCGGATACCACTTTCTCGGGCAGCGGATCCTGCCGCTCTATCTGCTCATCCCCGTGATCGTCCTGATCCCGTTCTTCCTCAAGACCGGTATCACGCGGGTCTGTCCGGTCATGCGAGCGATGGGGATCTCGTCCAATGCCCGCGGCCACTGACCAACCGAAGCGTTATCGAACCGCTCGCCCAGCTCTGGTGCATCCCGGAGTTCCTGAAGAACGACTGGGTGTACGTCTTCCGCCTGGTCCGGCCAGCGCACGAGTCCGCTGGCCTGTGTGGCGGGCCTCCGCGGGGGGTTAACTCCCCCCGCGATGGCCCTACCACTTTCGTGCTATCCCCCCTCCCCCGAAAGTAGTACCTTCGGAACACTCACCGACACAACAGAGCTCGCTTCGCACTCTCCCACCCCCTGGGGGCAGCATGCGCTTGAGCACCCGATCCCGACCCACCCCGTCCCACATACGCGCCCCCACCCAGCTCATCAACGTGGGCTGCGCCCCGGCGACCCCGTTGCTCCTCGAGCAGGTGCCGCCGCAGGCCGAGTCGTTCTCGCTCGGTGACAGTGCGGAGGTCGTCCGCCGGGTGCAGCAGGTCTTCTCCTGCGCCACCGCACCCAACGCCCTGCCCTACGGCACCCTTGGCTTCCGTCGGGACAGCACCTTCGTGGACATCACGGTGATGCAGGACGTGCAGCCGGCGGGGCCCAACGGCGAACCTTCCCAGATCTGCTGGAAGGGGTTCCGAGTGGACGCCGCCGGGAGGATCTTCGTCCTTCCGGTGAAGGACTGGCCCTACACGGCGTTCAGGAAGAAGCCACCGGCCGACCTCCGGCTCTGACGCCGATGACCGATCGCCGGTGGATCCCCGTCCTCGGCCTGGGCGTAGCCGTGCTGCTGGTCCTCTCCGGCCTGCATCCCTATGACCGTGGCACCTGGCTGATGGAGGTCGCCCCGATCCTGCTGGCGGCTCCAGTGCTGGTCTGGAGTCGGCGCCGCTTCCCGCTCACCTCCCTGCTCTACATCCTCATCGCCCTCCATGCCGTCATCCTGATGGTCGGCGGCGCGTACACCTACGCCCGGGTGCCGTTCGGCTTCTGGGTCCAGGATCTCCTGCACCTGGCGCGGAACCCGTACGACCGGCTGGGCCATTTTGCCCAGGGATACGTCCCCGCGCTGGTCGCGCGGGAACTCTTCGTGCGGCTCCGCATCGTGCGCGCGGGGGTGTGGACAGCGATCCTCGCGGTCACCGTCGCGCTCGCCATCAGCCTGAGCTACGAATTGGTCGAATGGGGGGCCGCGGTGTCGCTCGGCCAGGGGGCGGACGCCTTCCTCGGCACCCAAGGGGACCCGTGGGACACACAAGCGGATATGGGAACGGCGTTCATAGGGGCGCTTGTGGCGGTCCTGGGCTTCGCCGGCATTCACGACCGGCAGCTCAGAGCGATACTGCCCCCGGCGGCATGAGCTGCCGCGCACGAGAGAGGCCCTGCGGGCAGTATGCGCCCGCAGGGCCTCACTCCTGTTCGCCCTGCAACGGCAATTACGGCGCGACCACCGTGGTCGCGTTGAAGGTCACCGCGGTCTGCGCCAGGGCGCGTCCCGTGATGGTGCTGCCGGTGTTGAAGGCGATCGCGGTCTTCGCGAGGATGATCCCCTTGAAGTTCGCGGTCGTGCCGATGGTCGCCGCGGCACCCACCTGCCAGAAGATGTTCTTGGCCTGCGCCCCGCCGGCGAGCGTCACAACGGCGCCGTTCCCGACGGTGAGGTTCTGGGCGATCTGGAAGATCCACACATCATTGGCGCTGCCCGACAGCGTGACCGCGGTCGGGATGGAGACGCTGGTGCCCCACTTGTACAGCCCGGGCACCAGGGTCAGGCCCTGGATGTTGCCGGCGCCGAGTTCGGTGAAGTCAGGCGAAGTACGCCCGGCCGCATCGGTGTAGGCGGTCTGCATGTTGAGCACCGCGGTGGTCAGGTTGGCCGGGGTCGGCACCGCGTAGTTCGAGGCGTAGACCCTGCCGCTCACCATCGCAGAGGTCGTGAAGCTGGTCGCCGGGGCCGACAGGTTGAACCCGGTGATGAATGAGGCGGCCGCCGGGCTCAACCCGACGTTGCCAGCGATGGCAGTGACGCCCGTCGTGGAGACCCCGGACTTCGCGAGGACGGTGTAGTTGCCGGCGGTACCGAGGTTCACCGGGGCGAGGTTGCCGGAACCAGTGCCATCGCCACAGGCGGCGGTGATCAGCGCCGCGGCGGCGAGCAGGAATGTCGTAGACTTCATTGGGACCTCATTCTTCAAAAGAAACCGGGCGTCAGAGTGGCGCCCGGGGGACGGCAACAACTGTGGTACACAGGGGCGTTCGCTACCATCCTTCACGACGCCCCGCAGATAACAGCTGCGGGGCCTCAGAGGGACTCCCACAGGAACTACGGGTTGGTCACCGTCGTCGCGTTGAGCGTCACGGCGGTCTGCGCCAGCGCCCGGCCGACGATGGTCGACCCGGTGTTGAACGCGATGTTGGTCTTGCAGAGGATGATCCCCTTGAACTGGGAGGTCGTGCCAAGGGTCGCCGCCCCCGCCACCTGCCAGAAGACGTTCTTGGCCTGGGCCCCGCCGGTGAGCGTGATGATCGCGGCGTTGCTGACGGTGAGCCCCTGGGCGATCTGGAAGATCCAGACATCATTGGCTCCACCCGAGAGCGTGACGGCCGACGGGATCAAGACCCCGGTGCTCCACTTGTACAGCCCCGGCACGAGCGTCATCCCCTGGATGTTGCCGGCGCCGAGGTTCACGAAGTCAGGAATGGCGCGCCCCGCGGCCGCCACGTAGGCGGTCTGCATGTCGAGCACGGCGGTGGTCAGGTTCGCAGGGGTCGGCACGGCGTAGTTGGCCGCATAGACCTTGCCGGTGACGCGCGCCGAGGTCGAGTACGTGGTCGGCGGCGCCGAAAGGGCGAAACCGGTGATGTAAGTCGCCGCGGCCGGGCTCAGGCCCAGATCCCCCGTCACCGCGGTGGTGCCGGTGGTGGTGATCGCGGACTTGGCCAGGATGACGTAGTTGATCGCGGTGCCGAGGTTGACCACGGCCGGGCCGGTCACCGGCGTCGCCACGGTCTTGAAGGTCCAGACCTTGGCCGAGGCCAGCGAATCGCCCTGCAGGTCACGCACCCCGGTCGACACGGTGGCGGTGTAGACGGTGTTGGCGGCGAGAATGGCATTCGGCGTGAGCGTCGCGGTGGTGCCGGCGTAGCTTACGGCCGCGGGCACGGCAGTGGCGCCGGCCTTGAGCGTGAAGTTCGTGCCGTTGATGGTGGCCAGCGCCATCGTCTCGCTGAACGTCGCGGTGACGGTGGCATTCCGGATCACGTTGGTCGCCGCGCTCTTCGGGCCGATGGAGGTCACGCTCGGCACAGTCGTGATCGGATCGGCGATCGGATCATCTTTGCCGCACGCCGCGGAAACGAGCATCGCGGTGGCAAGCAGCATGGTAGTTCGGTTCATCTGGTGTCCTTCTGTATGAGAGGCCTGGCGCCTGAATTCCACCGGGCCGACTATGTCCAACTGTATCGAGCGTCCGAGTCTCCGGCTCAGTGATGGAACCGGACGACTCCCTGCACATTCGACCGGTCACCGACCGTGGCACTGGCGCCGAGGTCCCAGCGATTGTGCTGCCCCTGGGTGCCACCACGCAGCATGAGCCCGGAATTCCGCCCCAGGTCCATCCGCGGACCGACCTGCACCAGCCACGGCTGCACCGGGCTGCCGAACAGAACCATCGTGGGCGCCGCCCACCCCTTTCCCCGAGCCGGACCGACGACCGGAGCGAGGGTCACTTCGCGCGCGGCCACTGGATCGGTCAGCGTGAGGGCCGGATCCACCTGAGGGACCATCCCTACCCTGACCCCCTGCGCCGATGGCCCGGCGATCTCCCCGCGCGCGGCGCGCCCGGCCTGTCCCACGACCGCCACGCTGCTGTCCGGTGCCGTCACGACGATGACCTTGGCGGTCGCCAGAGCGTCCGCCCGGTCCTCGGCCACCGGCGCACGATCACACCCAAGAGCGAACGACGCGCCCGTGAAGCAAATGAGGGCCAGTGAGCGTCCCCGCATCAGATCGAGGTCTTCCGGTGCCCCACCATCCGGAGCAGGCCGTTGATGCCGAGGTGCAGCATCACGTACACCACCAGCGCGATCCCGATCGGGAGGACCAGCGTGTTCCCCGCGTCGGTCGACGGACTCGCCACGATCCCGCGGAACGGCGCGTAGAACGGATCGGTCACCAGCCGGATGAACTGGACGAAGCCGCTGGTCGAGTTGGCCGCGATGAGCGCCAGCACCAGCCGGATGCCCAGCAGCGCATAGATCACGTAGAAGGCGTAGTCGATGAACTGCGACCACCGCGCCGCCGCCCGCGCCTGCCCCACCACCCGCTCCCCGTGCACGGTCTCGTCCAGCGCCTTGCTCCGGAGGTGCGACGCGACCTCGGCCACTCGCGCTGCGTCGGCCGGCGACGCCGTCGCGGCCTGCCCCGAGATCTCGGCGTTGACCCGGCTCTCGACCTTCGAGGTCACGGCGGACTGCTGTGCGGCCTGGCGGGCTTCCG
>JANLXK010000164.1:0-3555 GCA_031365045.1 Gemmatimonadota bacterium
CCCTTCCTCCCACCCCGCCCGCACCTCCACGATCCCCCTCGGCTTCCCGTAGTCCGACCCCATCTTGGCGATCGCCCGGTTGGGGCCGATGCCGATGGAGACGTCCAACCCCGACGAGGTTTTGACATCCGCCCGGATCTGCTCGGCCACGGCCAGGAGCGACACCGGCCAGAGCGACTCGGTCCCGGTGAAGTCGAGATACGCCTCGTCCATTCCCGCCATCACCACCCGGGGGGCGTGTCGTTCGAGCACCGCCCGCACCTCGCGCGACGCCTCGCGGTACCAGTCGAAGTCGCCACTCACCACCGTGGCGTCGGGGCAGAGCCGAAGCGCCCGGCCCGTCGGCATCCCACTCCGGACGCCGAACTTCCGAGCACCGTAGGAGGCCGAGGTGACGACCCCGCGTCCGTCTGCGCGGCCGCCGACGATGATCCGGTCGATGCCCTTCAGTTCCGGCATCCGCTGACGACAGACCTCGACGAAGAAGGCGTCGAGGTCCACGTGCATCAGGCGGGGGGGCATCGATGCTTCCTCAGGGCAGCGTCACCTTCGCGATACTCGCCCCCGGCCGGTGGCCGGTCGCGTTGGCACCGAGCGGGAAGTTCAGGTTCGCGATGTAGAACGTGCGGCCGTCCCCGGCGAGCTCGGCGGGGAAGTGGAGCCCCCCTTCGGCCGGGACCAGCATGATGATCTCCCCGGTCGGCGAGATCTTGGAGAAGGTGTTCCGGAAGTTCTGGGTGGCATAGAGCGTATCGCCTGCGCCGATCACCACACCATCCGCCCCGAGCAGCATCGGCGACTCGGCCACCTTGGTGATCGCGCCGAGCTTGTGATCCGGCTTCACCTCCAGCCGCCAGATGGTCCCGGTGCCGGTGTTCATCGTGTAAATGTTCCCGTGCGAATCGACCGCCGCGCCGTTGGTCACGTACCCGCGTACCGGCATCGTGGTATCGGTGCTCACCGGGGAGAAGTGCTCGGCGAAGACGATGGCCTTCCCGCCCTGCGGGCCGGTGTGGTACATGGCGTCGTCGCTCCCGCCGCTGATCCAGACGTGCCCATCTGGGGCGATGGTGATCCCGTTGGCGTGCCCCGCGCCGGTGATGAAAACCTTCGCGTCCTTCTTCGGGTCGAAGTCGGCGGTGCCGAGGCGGTCGTGCGCCACACGATAGACAGTGCCGGAGTCCTGGCAGGCGATCAGCAGGTTCCCGGCGGAGTCGGCCACTTCGCCCAGGTACCCACACCCTTTGGGGAGGGGGAGCTGGCCGACGACCTTGGGGGTCGGCGCCGCGGGATCGATCTCGTAGATCGTGCCGGCCCAGCTGGTGGTGTAGAGTTTGCCGTCGAAGAGCGCCACCGACTCGATGATCGTGGTGCTGTCACCGACCGTCGTGAGGAGGCTCGCAGCGGCGGCTGTGGACGGGGCCGGCGCGGGCTTGGCGCAGGCGGCAAGGAGAAGCGCGACGGAAAGGAGTTTGTGCATGGTCTTCGAGAGTTGGGAGTTTGGAGTTGGGAGGGGTGTAGGGAGAGTTCAATGTGGGGATGTTCGGATCGCGCCCCTCATAACTCCCAACTCCCAACTCCTAACTCATACCAGAAGTACAGCGGTGGCCTTGATCGTCAGCGACACCACCGACCCGGGCCCGAGCGACATCGCCTCCGCCCCGGTCGAGGTCACGGTCGCCACGAGGGGACGACCGGCATCACAATATATGTATGCGACCGGGCCGAGCCGTTCGACCCGCTCGATGGTGGCGCGCAGGTGATTGCGCGCCGCCGTGAGGGGCTCTCGGCTCACCAGCACCTCTTCGGGCCGGATCACCGCGTGGCAGGGACCGGTCCGGTCGGCCACGACGTCGAGCTCGAGCCCGGCGGCGCGGAACCGTCCCATGAAGCGGCCGTCATTCTCGGTCGCTCCGGTCTGGGTCACCTCGCCGGCCAGCACATTCCCGGCGCCGGTGAACTGCGCCACGAAGGCGGAGTTGGGCCGCCGGAACACCTCTTCCGGTGTCCCTTGCTGCAGCACCTTCCCGTCGGCCAGCACCGCCACCAGGTCGCCGAGCCGGAGCGCCTCGTCGAAGTCGTGGCTCACCTGGAGAATGGTGACGCGCTCCTTCCGCTGGAGGGCGAGCAAGGTCCGACGGAGCGACGCACGCGTGCTCGGGTCGAGCGCCGCGAACGGTTCGTCCAGCAACAGCACGCTCGGCCGCGGGGCGAGCGCCCGCGCCAGCGCCACTCGCTGGCGTTCACCGCCTGACAGTCGCTCAACGCTCCGTTCCAGCAAGGACGAGATCCCCAATGCTTCCGCCAACTCCGCGACCCGCGACTCGTGACCCGTGACCGGCAATCCGTAAGCGATGTTGCCGGCCACGGAGAGATGCGGAAAGAGCAGATGGTCCTGGTACACGAATCCGACGCCGCGTTTTTCCGGCGGGAGCGCCGTGACTTCTTCATTGTGCAGCCAGACCTTCCCCTTCGACGGCGGAAGATATCCCGCGACGGTCTCGAGCAACGTCGTCTTCCCCGATCCGGTGGGCCCGATGAGCAGCGCATAGCCACCCTCCGGCACCTCAAGCGAGACGTCGTGCAGGGTGAAGTCGCCGGTCGTGACGGTGATCCCCTCGAGCCGGATCATCGCGTCTCCTTCGGCTGGAGCAACCGCACGACGAGGAAGACGGCGAGTGCCACCAGGAGGAGCGCGAGTGCAGCCGGAAGGGCGCCTCCCAGGCCATCGGTCGTGAACCGATCGAAGATCAGGACGCTTGCGACCTTCGGGTTGTAGGTCAGCACCACCACGGCGCCGAACTCGCTCACCGCGCGGGCCCAGGCGAGGAGCGCCGCGGCGACGATCCCCCGCCCCGCGAGCGGCAGTGTGACCCGCCGAAAGGCGGTCGCGGGGGTGTCTCCCAGGGAACGGGCCACCCTTTCCAGCCGCGGATCGACCCCGGCGAACGCCTCGCGCGCGCCGCTCACGAGGATCGGGATCGAGACGAACGCCATCGCCGCAATGATCCCCCCGGCGTGATTCACGATCTCGAGCCCCATCTCAGCCAGGGTCCCGCCGATGAGCGACCGCCGCCCGAGGAAGAGGAGCAATGCGATGCCCGCCACCGGATGCGGCACCACCACCGGGAGGTCGACGAGTCCCTGCACCAGCCGGCGCCCGGGGAACTTCCGGCGCGCGAGTGCCCAGGCGAGCGGAAGGCCGAGGAGCGCGCCGAATGCGGTCGCCGCGGTGGCGCAGAAGAGGGTGAGGAAGATCGAGCTCCGGACTTCCGGATCCCCGAAGGCCGTGCCCAGGCTCATCGGTCCCGCCTCGAGCACCAGACGCACGAGGGGACCGACGATGAAGAGCATCAGCAGAGCGCTGGTCGCCGCGAGGGCGAGGCGCAGGGCGGTGGGGCGACTCGGCACGGAAGGAGGGTAGTCGCGAGACGGCGAGGGGGCTAGGTAGTGGATTGGCGAGTCGCAACGCGGGCGGTACATTTCCGAACCATGCGTATTTCTTTCCTCGGACTGGGTGCGATCGGTGCGCCGATCGCGTCCCACTTCGCCGGC
>JANLXK010000170.1:0-2192 GCA_031365045.1 Gemmatimonadota bacterium
GAGCAGCTCCTCGCCTCGATCCATTCCAAGCTGGGCCACGCCCGCCGCATCGGGATCACCGGCCCGCCGGGAGCGGGGAAGTCGACCCTCACCGAGCGGCTGGTCCTCGCCTTCCGGGCGCAGGGGCTCCGGGTCGCGGTGGTCGCGGTCGACCCGACCTCGCCCTACACCGGCGGGGCGCTCCTGGGGGACCGGATCCGGATGGAGTCGATCGCGCTCGATCGCGACGTCTACATCCGCTCGATGGCCACCCGCGGCTCCCTGGGCGGCCTCGCCACCTCGACCCGCGAGGTGTGCGACGTGATCGACGCGGCAGGGTTCGACCGGATCCTCGTCGAGACGGTCGGCGTCGGGCAGTCCGAACTCGACGTGACCCGTACGGCCGACACGACGCTCCTGGTCCTCGTCCCCGAATCGGGGGACGGGATCCAGGCGCTCAAGAGCGGCGTGATGGAAGCGGCCGACATCTACGCGGTGAACAAGGCCGACCGTCCCGGCGCTGACCGCCTCCGCCAGGAGATCGAGATCACCCTCGGCATCCGCACCGGCAACGCCTACCGCAACGTCCCGGCGCACCACGGCGCGCTCAAGTCGGCAGAGCGGAAGGCGGTCCTCACCGCCGGCGACCCCGAGGCCGACGTCTGGCTCCAGCCGGTGCTCGGCACCAGCGCGGCGAAGGGGGAGGGGATCGACGAGTTGATCACCGCGCTCGACGGTCATCATCGCTGGCTCGATCGCACCGGGAACCTGGCCCACCGCCGCCGGGAGCGGCTGCGGGACCGGACCCGTGAAGTGGTCTCCCGCCACGCCCTCGCGTGGCTCAAGGAAGAGACCGACACCGAGCGGCGGATCGCCGAGCGGCTGGACGACATCGCGGCGGGACGGGTGAGCCCGTATGAGGTGGCCGCGGAAGTGCTCGACCACCTGCGCCAGGGCGTACGCGCCTGACCATCGGAGGAGACGGATGACGACGACCCACCGGGACGAACGCCTGGCCGCGCAGGAGCGCGAGCTGTCACTGCTCCGCGCCGAGATCGCGAAGTGGCGCGCGCTCTACGCCAAGCAGCCGCTCCGCAACGACACCGACTTCAGCACCATCTCCGGTCTCGAGCTCGAGCCGGTCTACACCGCGCTCGACACGCACCCCGCGGCCGAACTCCCGGGGCAGTTCCCCTACACCCGCGGCATCCATCCGTCGGGGTACCGGGGGAAGCTCTGGACGATGCGGCAGTTCGCCGGCTTCGGGACCGCCCAGGACACCAACGAGCGCTACAAGTTCCTGCTCGCGCGGGGACAGACCGGCCTCTCGGTGGCCTTCGACTTCCCGACCCTGATGGGATACGACGCCGACCACGCCCGCTCCGAGGGCGAGGTGGGGAAGTGCGGTGTGGCCATCAGCTCGCTGGCCGACATGGAGACGCTCTTTGCCGGGATCCCGCTCGACCAGGTCTCGGTGTCGATGACCATCAACGGCCCGGCGGCGATCCTCTGGTGTTTCTATATCGCGGCGGCCGAGAAGCAGGGGGTCGCGGCGGCCAAGCTCCAGGGGACGGTCCAGAACGACATCCTCAAGGAGTACATGGCCCAGCACGCCTGGGTCTTCCCGGTGGAGCCGGCGCTCAAGCTCATCGTGGACATGTTCGAGTGGGGGAGCGACCACGCCCCCAAGTGGAACACCATCTCCATAAGCGGTTATCACATCCGCGAAGCGGGGGCGACGGCGGCGCAGGAGCTCGCCTTCACCTTGGCCAACGGCTTCTGCTACGTGGAGCACGGCCTCGCGCGCGGGCTCAAGGTCGACAGCTTCGGTCCTCGGCTCTCCTTCTTCTGGGACATCCACAACGATTTCTTCGAGGAGATCGCCAAGCTCCGCGCCGCCCGCCGCATCTGGGCCCGCCGACTCCGCGACAAGTACGGCGCCACGGACGATCGCAGCTGGAAGATGCGCTTCCACTCGCAGACTGCCGGCGTCTCGCTCACGGCGCAGCAGCCGTACAACAATGTCGTGCGGGTGGCGTACCAGGCCCTCGCGGCGGTGCTCGGCGGCACCCAGTCGCTCCACACCAACGCCTTCGACGAGACGCTGGCGCTCCCCACCGAGGACTCGGTGCGCATCGCGCTCCGTACCCAGCAGATCCTCGCCTACGAGACCGGCGTCCCCAACGTGCAGGATCCCCTCGGCGGCTCCTACT
>JANLXK010000174.1:0-1305 GCA_031365045.1 Gemmatimonadota bacterium
ACATGCGCTCGGCCAGCTCGTGACCGGGCAACGACCGGGCCGCACGTCTGCGGAGGAATCGTTCGTCTTCGACAGCACCGGCACGGCGCTGCAGGATGTGGCCGCCGCGGTGCTGGTCTATGCACGGGCATACGCCGAGGGGAGTGGGCGGGAGGTCGAGCTCCGAGCGCTTGCCGGGACACTGGGCGTGCTGCACCTTCACGTCAGGGCCTCCGCCGGCGCGAAGGCGACCACCCCCACCCCCACGGCGTATGGCGTACGAGCTGTCGATCGAATCCAAGGGCTCCTACCTCCACGCCACCGTCACCGGCCAGAACGGCCGGGAAACGATCCTCGGCTATTTCGAGGAGATCCGCGCCGTCTGCCGCTCCCGCGACTGCTATCGCGTCCTGGTCGAGGAGCGCCTGGAAGGCCCGCGGTTCAGCCTCCCCGAACTCTTCCAGCTGGCCGCGGAGGTGACCGCACTGTCGGGTGCGACCTTCGAGGTGCTCGCGTACGTCGATACCAACGCTGAAAGCGACTCGGTCCAGCAGGTCGCGGGGCAGGTCGCCCAACCGGGATCGGCAATCGGGGTGTTCGTCACCGTCGCGGAAGCGGAGTGGTGGCTCCGCGCCAAGGAGCGAGGGACGTAGCGCCGGGGCACCGGACTCATCACCACCGAGGCCCCGCCGCACATCCCGCAGGGACCGTATTGCTGCCCCGCTGATCGGCCGACCAACTTCGAGATCTAATTCGCCAGCCTCAGACCCTGAAGGTCTTCCACATTAGGTCGGCCGCACGAGGACAGATGCGTTGAGGGCCGATCTCCTCATGCATCCTGCCCGGTCGATCTGCCAACCCCCGCCAATTGGATGAACGGCACTTCCCGCCCCCTTCCCCCTTTCCTTAACCATGCCGGGCTAACCTACGGGACTCTTCACACGCCTCGCTCCTTCTACGCCGAGTTCGCGATGCACCCGATCCCGCAGACGATGGGCCAGCAGTTCGGTCGCCGCAGCTGGGCCGAACCTTGGCGCATCAAGATGGTCGAGCCCATCCGCCGCATCTCGGCGGAGGCTCGCGCGAAAGCGCTCGCTGACGCGAGCAACAACACGTTCCTGCTCCGCGCGGACGACGTCTACATCGACCTGCTGACCGACAGCGGCACCGGCGCGATGAGCACGGAGCAGTGGGCGGCGATGATGCGCGGCGACGAGTCCTACGCCGGCAGCCCCAGCTATTTCCGGTTCCGGGACGCCGTGCACGACCTCATGGGTTTCGAGCACATCATCCCCACTCATCAGGGTCGCGCGGCCGAGCGCATCC
>JANLXK010000347.1:0-3901 GCA_031365045.1 Gemmatimonadota bacterium
CTCGCGATGATCCGCCCCGTGGCGGCCGACGGCACCTTCAACGGCACCACCTGGCCGGAGCTCGAGGGGAAGCTCGTCACCGCCGACGAGACCAACGAACTCATCATCCGGCGGCTCAAGACGGACGGGCGGCACCTCCTCACCGAGCAGCACAAGCATTCGTACCCGCATTGCTGGCGCTGTTCCAGCAAGCTGATCTACTTCGCCAAAGATTCCTGGTTCGTCCGGACCAGCGCGGTGAAGCAGCGGATGATCGAGATCAACCAGCAGGTGGACTGGCATCCCGAGGAGATCCGCGACGGCCGCTTCGGCGCGTGGCTCGAGAACAACGTCGACTGGGCCCTCTCGCGTGACCGGTATTGGGGTACGCCGCTCCCGATCTGGGTGTGCGACCAGGACGAGAAGCACCTCACCGTGATCGGGAGCTACGAAGCGCTGGAGCAGGCGGCCGGGAAGCAGCGTCCCGCCGGCTTCGACCCGCACAAGCCGTTCATCGACGCCTGGACCTGGCCATGCACCTGCGGCGGGACGATGAAGCGTACCGCCGAGGTGATCGATACCTGGTTCGACTCGGGGTCGATGCCGGTGGCGCAGTGGCACTATCCGTTCGAGAACGCCGAGCAGTTCCAGGCGCACGCGGTCGCGGACTACATCTGCGAAGGGGTCGACCAGACCCGCGGCTGGTTCTATTCGCTCCTCGCCATCGCGGCGACGGTGTTCGACCGGCCGGCGTACAAGCACGTGATCGTCAACGAACTGGTCCTCGACGCCGAGGGCCAGAAGATGTCGAAGTCGAAGGGGAACGTGGTCGATCCCTGGAAGGTGATCGACCAATACGGCGCCGACACCGCGCGGCTCTACCTGCTCGCGTCGAGCCAGGTCTGGCTGCCGAAGCGGTTCGATCTCAAGGCCATCCCCGAGTCGGTGGGCGGGTTCCTGAACACGCTGAAGAACACATACAGCTTCTTCAGCATGTACGCCGGCGACTGGACCCCCGCGACCCGCGACCTGGCGGGGCGTGGCGCCCCGCCCTCGGCCCTCGAACGGGCCGACCGTTGGATTCTGGGCCGTCTCGACTATACTGTCCGCGCCGTGACTGCCGCGTGGGAGGGGTACGACGTCACCGCGGGGACCCGGGCGATCATCGATTTCGTGGTGGACGACCTCTCCAACTGGTACGTGCGGACCAATCGGGCCCGGTTCTGGGCCCCCGACCGTCCGAGCGGCGATCCGGCGGCCCTCGCGACCCTGCACGAGTGCCTCCAGACGGTGGCCCGGCTTCTCGCCCCCGCGGCCCCGTTCCAGAGCGACTGGCTCCACCGGTCCCTCGTCGGGAGTTCGGTCCACCTGGCCCAGTGGCCCGTCGTGAAGAGCGAGCATCCTTCTGTCGATGAAGTAGGACTCGACAAGGCGATGCAGGCCGTTCGCACACTGGTCTCACTTGCTCGTGCAGCAAGGGAGAAGGGGAAGTTGAAGGTTCGGCAGCCACTCGGCGAAATGAAAATCGCAGTTCCGATTGGCAAGGATCAGGTGTTCGGCAGAGAATTTCTCGAGCTTGTTCCACTGTTGAAGAGCGAAGTCAACGTCCGAGAGGTTCATCTCGTCGCCAATCAAGACGCGCTTGTCACTCTTCGCGGGAAGCCGAATTTCAAGTCTCTCGGGAAGCGATTCGGGGCTGATACGAAGCTGGCGGCCGCTGCAGTGGCCTCGCTTCAGTCGGATGCCCTGGCTGGATTGGAGTCCGGTTCCTCAGCCGTCACGGGTGAATTCGCCTATTACCCCGAAGACGTGATTATTGAAAGGGTCATGAAGACTGAGTGGCTGACCGAGTCCCAAGGACCCTTCGTTGTCGCGCTTGACCCGGCCCTGACGCCCGAGCTCGAGGCCGAAGGACTGGTCCGCGAATTCGTGAGCCGGGTGCAGCGGCTCCGGAAGGAGGCCGGCTTCGCGGTCACCGACCGGATCGCCCTTACCCTCCGCGGTCCCGAGGCGGTGCTGGCGGCAGCCCGGAACCACCAGGCGTTCATCATGGAAGAGACGCTCGCCCGCCGGTTCGAGCCCGGCGGGACGCTCGACAAGCCCGAGCTCGAACAGCAGTTGGATCTCGACGGCCACGCCGTCACCGTCGGTCTCGCGCGCCTCGGCGCCGCGACCTGACCACGAACCCCACGGACTATATGAACAAGAAGCAGCTGGGCCACCTGGAGAAGCGCCTCCTCGAAGAGCGGACGCGCGTGATGAAGGAGCTCGGTTTCTACGACGAGTCCTTCAACAGCACGCTCCAGGGCGCGGATGGCGACCTCTCCTCCTACTCGTTCCACATGGCCGACCAGGGGACCGACGCCATGGAGCGCGAGAAGCAGTTCCTGATGGCCTCCAAGGAGGGGCGCTATCTCTGGCACGTGAATCAGGCGCTCCGCCGGCTCTATTCGTCGCCCGAGACGTTCGGCAAGTGCGAGACCTGTGGCAACGACGTGGGGTTCGAGCGGCTCGACGCGCTGCCGCACGCGCGGCTCTGCATCGCCTGCAAGGAGAAGGAAGAGGATGCCAAGCGTCGCTGACCGCCGGCTCTTCTGGATCGCGGCGGGGTGCGTCGTGGTGGCAGACCTCGTCACCAAGCTGGTCGCCGAGTCCATGCTGGCGCTCCGGAGTGCGGTGGCCGTGGTGGGCGACACCGTCCAGCTCCGCCTCGTCTACAATCCCGGCGCCGCCTTCGGCCTCCACCTCGGTCCCTGGTCACGCTGGATCTTCCTCGGCGTGGCGATCGCCGCGATCATCGTGCTCGACCGGATGAGCCGCACCGCGCTGCGGGGCGACCGGCTCCGCCAGCTCGCCACCGGGCTCGTGACTGGCGGTGCCTTCGGCAACCTGGTCGACCGGATCCGCAACGCGCAGGGAGTCGTCGACTTCCTCGACGTCGGGATCGGCATCCACCGGTGGCCTACGTTCAACGTGGCCGACATCGGCGTGAGCTGCGGTGCCATCCTGCTGGCCTGGTCGCTCTGGGAAGAGGACACCCAGAAAGAAGTGATGCGCACGACCGGTGAGTCGGCGGTCCCGGGGAACTTGGCCGTCCCGGCCGAGAACGCCGACACCCCGCCGGGCCTCTAGCCCTGATGCCCGACCTCCGCCGGTTGTGCGTGGTGCCGGCCAAGGCGGAGCGCCTCGACCGTTTTCTCGCCGACCAGCTCAGTCTCTCCCGCACCCAGGCCGCTCGGCTCGTGGCCGACAAGCAGGTGCAGCTCAATGGCATCGTCGCCCGCGCCTCACGGCTGCCCGAGCACGGCGATGAGATCACCGTCACCATTCCCGACGTCGATCCCCCGCGGCACCTCCTCCCCGCCAACATCGCCCTGACCGTGGTGTGGGAGGATGAGTCCCTCGCGGTGATCGACAAGCCGGCGGGCTTGGTGGTCCATCCCGCCCCCGGCCACTGGGACGACACCCTCGTCAACGCCCTGGTGGCGCGCGGCACCGCCCTCGGGGGCGGGGTGGAGGGGCGTCCCGGGATCGTCCACCGCCTCGACCGCGACACCTCCGGCCTCATCGTGGTGGCCAAGAACGACATGGCCCACCGCCGGTTGGGCGCCGCCCTCGCGGCGCGGAAGGTCAGTCGCCGCTACGCCGCCCTGGTCTGGGGCCATATCGACGAGGACCCGACCATCATCGAGGCGCCGATCGACCGGCATCCCAAGGACCGCACCCGGATGGCGATCGTCGAGGGGGGCCGGGCGGCCCGGACCGACGTCCACGTGGTGGCACGGTTCGGTGTCTGCGACCTGGTCCGTTGCGTCCTCCACTCGGGGCGGACCCACCAGATCCGGGTCCATCTCGCCCACATCGGCCATCCGGTGGTCGGCGACCCGGTCTACGGGGCGGGGGGGAGCCGGCGGATCGGCGG
>JANLXK010000184.1:0-6395 GCA_031365045.1 Gemmatimonadota bacterium
GGTAGGAAGGTAGGAAGGTAGGAAGGTAGGAAGAGAAGAAGGTAGGAAGTCTGCTCCCTGGGGAGCCAGCTTCCTACCCTCGTACCTTCTTACCTTCCTACCTCACTAGACCCCCTTCTCCTCCAGCAACTTGAACAGCTCCTCGGCATTCTGGAGCTTCTTGATACGCTCCTGCAGATCCGGTTCCCGCCCCAGCGCGGCGATCTTGCCGAGGATCGGCAGGTACTGCGGCACCGTCTCGGCCGGGGGGGCGACGATCAGGAAGAAGGCGTGGACCGGGGCGCCATCGAGTGCCTGGTAGTTGACTCCCCGGTCGGAGCGGGCGAAGGCGAGGCGGACCCGCTGGACCTCGGTCGAGCGGCAGTGGGGGATCGCGAGGCCCCGGCCGACTCCCGTGGAGCCATGTTCTTCGCGGCGCCGGAGGAGTCGGAGGAGGGTCTCCTCGGAGCGGGGCGGGGTCTTGAGCAGCGCCACCAGTTCCGGAAGGACGGAGTCCTTGTTCCCGGCCTGCAGGTCGAGTGTGACCGCGTCGGCGGAGAGAAAGTCGCGGATATGCATGGGGGCGCGGAACCTACTCGGCGAGCGGGGGGTCCGGCAACCCCCCGGTTTGCCCCGTCGGGTGCTCCCAAGTAGTTTACCCGTATGAAGTTGCCCTATTCCGTCGCGGCCGAGACGCCGCTCCTGCTCGCCCCGATGGCCGGGGTGTCCGAACCCCCGTTCCGGCGCATCTGCCGCGACCTGGGGGCGGACGTCGTCATCACCGAGTTCCTCTCCTCCGAAGCGATCCGCCGGCGTATCGGCAAGACGCTCGAGGGGTGCGAGTTCGACGAGGTGGAGCGCCCGATCGGGATCCAGATCTACGGGGCCGACGCCGACGCGATGGCCGAGGCGGCGGCCCTGGTCACCGAGCATTATCACCCCGACTTCATCGACATCAATTTCGGCTGTCCGGTCAAGAAGGTCGTCCAGCGGAACGGAGGCTCCGGCTGTCTCCGGGACATGGACCTGGTGGAGAAGATCATCCGCGCGGTGGTGGCGGCGACGCCCCTTCCGGTGACGGTGAAGACCCGGAGCGGCTGGAACGACCAGAGCCGCGACCCGGTGGGCATCGCGCTCCGGATGGAGGATGCGGGGGCCAAGGCCTTCACGCTCCACGCGCGCACCCGGACCCAGATGTTCAGCGGGACCGCCAACTGGGACGACATCGCCCGGGTCAAGGAAGCGCTCTCGGTGCCGGTGATCGGGAACGGCGACATCAACACGCCGGAAGACATCCTCCGGATGAAGCAGCACACCGACTGCGACGCCATCATGATCGGGCGCGGCGCCTTCGGGAATCCGTGGCTCTTCCGCGACGGGCATGCCCTCCTGACCGGCCGCCCCAAGCCGCCGGCGCCGAGCATCGAGGAGCGCTTCGCGGTGGCGCTCACGCACGCGCGTCTGGCGCTGCAGCTGCAGGGGGACACCCGCCACACGATGGTCGAGTTCCGGAAGCACTTCGGCTGGTACACGAAGGGACTCCCGCACGGCGGCGAGCTCCGCCAGCGCCTCTTCTCGGTGGACACGATGTCGGAGGCGGAGGCCATCTTCGCCCGGTACCTCGAGCAGCGGTCGGTCCCGATGGCCGGCGCCGCGTGAGCCGGGAGAGCGTCGCCTTCAAGGTCGCAGGCATCAAGTGGGTGGACATCGTCGATCCCACGCCGGCCGAGGTCGCACGCCTGGTCAAGGAGTACGGACTGCATCCCGAGGCGGTGGAAGACTGCCTCGATCCGGAGCACCTCCCCAAGTACGAAAAGCAGGATCATGTCACGTTCCTGATCGTCCGCGCCTGGGACGAGGCCTCCGCGCCGCGGGGAGACTCGATCCAGGCGTTGACGCGCAAGGTCGCGCTCTTCGCCGGACCGGACTTCCTGGTCACCATCCACCGGAAGCCGGAGGCCTACCTGCAACGGCTCTTCGACGAGGCGCACCGGGCGGGGAACGAGGGGCCGATCCCCGAACTGGTCTTCAAGATCCTGGATGCGGCGGTGATGACGTACGAGACCCCGCTCCAGCGGCTCGAGGACGGCCTCGACAAGTGGCACGACCTGCTCTTCTCGCATCGGGAGACCCCGTCCCTCGATGATCTGGCGCGCTACAAGCGTCAGGTGAGCCTCTACAAGCGGATGCTGCAGAGCACCCTCCTCGTGTTCCAGCGGTTCACCCCGATCGGCGAGCGGATCAATCCGGTCTGCCAGAGCCTGATCGAGGACACCCAGAGCATGCATGCGTGGGCGGACGAGCTCCTCGACGAGGCCAACAACCTGCTCCAGCTCCAGTTCGCGCTCGCGGCCCATCGCACCAATGACGTGGTGAAGGTCCTCACGATCTTCTCGGCGTTCTTCATGCCCCTCACCTTCCTGGGCGGGGGGTCGGGGATGAATTTCCGGCACATGCCCGAGCTCGACTGGGCCGGGGGATACGCCTGGGCCTGGGGGCTCATGGCGGTCATGAGCTTCGGCATCTGGCTCTGGTTCCGCCGGAAGGGGTGGCTATGAGCTTCTGGACCTGGATCATCGGGATCGGTGTCGCTCTCGTGGTGGGCTACACCATCGGGCGTCGCCGAGCCCTGCGGTCTGTGGCCCGAGGCCCGGGGGGTACCATCCTGCCGAGTCCGTCGGTGCGGTGGCTGCGCGAGGCGTACGGCGCGCTGGGGGTGTGGACCCTCGGCCGCGGAGAATCGGCACTTCCCGAGGCGGCGCTGGATACGGGGCTCGCTGCGGCAGAGGCCGAGCTGGTCGAGGGACGGCTGAAGCAGGCGACGGTCGGGGTGGTGGGAGCCGTGGAGCGGCTCGAGCGGGGGGTGTTGATCGTCGAACGCCTGGGTGACCGACTGGCGGCGATGCTGCTACCCACCGGCACGGGGAGCGCGGGTGTGGCCGGGGAAAAGCTCGACCGGGTGAAGAGGGACCTGCAGGCGCTCCTCGAAGCGATGGCGTACCGGGGTGTGGCCGACGAGTTCACTTCCGGCGGGGCTGCTACGGTCGATACCCCCGGCACCTTGGCGCTCAGCCTCGCCTTCGAGCTCGAGCAGCAGCTTGGCGTCGAGACGATCGTCGCGGTGCTCGACGGCGGGCTGGTGCGGATCCTCGGGGTCTCGGGGCGGGCCGACCGTCGGCTCCTGAACATCCAGCTTCCGCCGGACAGCCCGCTGGCCCAGGTGGCGCGCGGGGAAGTGCCCGTCATCCGGACCCCGCTCGACCCCACTGGCAACGCCATGAGAGATCGACGCCGCCGGGAGGGGCACGCGGAAGTCTTCGTGCTACGTGGCGACCGCGACATCCCCATCGGTGCCGTGTCGATGGCGCTCCTCGGCGACGGTCGGCTGGCGCCGCCGGCGCAGCAGATCGCCCAGCAGACGCTGAAGATCGCCGGTCCCCGGCTCTGGTCGGCAATGCGGCTGGAACGGGAACGCTCGGTGGCGCGGACCGATGTGCAGACGGGACTCCTCAACCGGCGGGGGATCGAGGAAGTGATGTCGCTGGTGGGGATCCCGGGAGGCGCGCTGGTGGCGTGCGACCTCGACCGGTTTAAGACCCTGAACGACGCGCTCGGTCACGCGGCGGGGGACGCGGCGCTGGTCCACTTCAGCGCGATCCTGAAGGAACTGGTGCGCGGCAGCGACACCGCGGCACGGGTGGGCGGGGAGGAGTTCCACGTCTGGCTCCCCGGTGCGTCGCTCCAGCGGGGGGCAGAGATCGGCGAGCGGATCCGGGCACGCCTGGCCGAAAGCGAGTTCAAGTGGCAGGGGACCTCGTGGCCGATGACCGCCTCGTTCGGGGTGGCGGGGGTGCCGGGGACGAGCACCACGGTGCACAACCTGCCGGTGCAGGCGGACGCGGCGCTGTACGTGGCGAAGCAGCGGGGAAGGGATCGGGTGGAGGTGGCGCCCTCCAGCTAGCCATCAGCCATCGGCCATCAGTCGGTCCCGATCAGCCAATTGCCCCGAAATCCCAAGGCTGTTGGCTGATGGCTGTTGGCCGACCGGCAATGCCGCTATCTTTGATCTGCTACCACGGGGGCGACCGGTTTCGACGGGGTCGTTGAAGGCGTGGCCGCGTGCCGAGGCCCAGTATCCTCGTTAAACCATCTGGAACGTTCTAATCGCCAACACTGAAATGGCGCTCGCTGCGTAAGCTGAGCTTCGGCTCGCTTTGCAGCACGGTGGAATGGGGCCCCGCCCGGGACGTCACCCACCGCAAACAATCCGGGCTGGTCTTCGCGGCGCCTCTGACGCAAAGACGAGACTAAGGAGGATGGTCCTGGGGCAGGTCGGCCGGTCAGCGGCCCTGGGATGACGGCAGGAAGATCGGTCTACGCACGTAGACGCGGCGTCGGATGCAATCTCGGACCAGGGTTCAATTCCCTGCGCCTCCACTCGATGAGTAAGAAGTGAGAAGTGAGAAGTGAGGAGTGAGAAGTGGACTTGCAACAGGGCCCTCCGCGCTCTAATCGGAGGGCTCTTTGCACGTCTCAACTCCTCACTCCTCACTCCTCACTCCTCACTCCTCACTCCTTACTTCAAGACCACCTTGTTCCGCGCGTCGCGGGTGGCGCCCGTGGCCATGTCCTCAAGGTGGACCCTGATGTAGTACCCCCCGGGCGGCAAGGCGCCCACGTCGATGGTCGGGGTGTCGACGCTCAGGGTCCCTTCGGTGCGGAGGGCAGGAGAGCCGTCGCTCGGGATGATCGTCGCGACGGCGTGATAGAGCCGGCCAGCGAGGAGGTGACCGGTGGTGAATCGAATGGTGCGCCGCTGGCCGTTCTCGCCCAGGACGCGGAATCCGACGGTCTCATTGGGGAGGAGGGGGAGCCGGCGGGTCTCGCTCAGCATCCGGATGGCCAGGTCTTCGCGCCGGGCGTCGTTGACGTCCTGGGCCGACAGGGCCGCCGGAGCGACCAGGAGGAGCAGGGGGAGGAGCAGGGTGTGACGCATAGCGTACTCCGTTGGGGTTCGAGCTAGGTGACGCTCACCCCCGACGACCCAACACACCGTTCCAGAGCTGGAACGGTGGAACATCATGCGCACTATCTCGTGGGCCGGATCGGCGTGCCGGCGTGTTGACCCGTATCGCGCCGTTCGTCTCCTTGTAATGCGATCCGGCCATTCACCACCACCGCGCTGATCCCGATCGGATACTGGAACGGTTGCTCGAAGGTCGCGCGGTCGGCCACGGTGGCGGGGTCGAAGACCACCACGTCGGCCGCGCACCCGCGCGCCAGGCGGCCCCGGTCGCCCAGCTTGAGCCGGGCGGCCGGGAAGCCGGACATCTTGTGCACCGCCTGCTCCAGCGTGAGCGCCTTCCGTTCCCGCACGTAGCGCGCGAGCACCCGCGGGAACGACCCCAGCCCCCGCGGATGCGGTGAGCCTCGACGGGTCGGGCCGTCGATGGCATAGCTCCCGCCGTCGCTGCAGACCATGCTCTGGGGATGGGCGAAGATCTGGTCGAGCCCTTCTTCGCTCATCGCGAACCCTACCATCCCGACATTACCGCGGCTTCGCCTCAGGAGCGCCACCGCGGTCTGGTACGGATCGGCCCCGCTCCCCTGCGCGTAACTCCCGAGCCGCTTCCCCTCGGCCGCGCGATCGGCCGTATCGGTGACGCTGGTGATCATCACGTTGTCCCACCCGCCGAGCCCTTCGACCTTGGCCAGGGCCGCGGCGCGGATCCGCGGTTCGGTGGTGCTGTCGGCGAGTCGGGCCAGGAACCCGTCGATCCCTCCCGCCCGGCTCCAGACGGGGAACAGGTTGGTGAGTCCGGTCTGGTACGCGATGTACGGGTAGCGATCGAAGGTCACATCGACCCCCGATGCGCGCGCAGCGGCGATCCGGTCGAAGGCCAACGGCTGCTTGTTCCAATTGCGCGGGTACTGGGCCTTGAGATGGGAGATCTCCAGCGGGCACCCCGCGCCGCGCGCGACGGCGATCGCCTCGTCGATCGCCTCGAGGAGGTGATCGTCCTCGTTCCGCATATGGGTGGCGTACGGCAGGCGATAGCGGGCGAGTGGCGTGGCGACCTGGATCAGCTCTGGGAGCGAGGCGAAGGCACCGGGCGTGTATTCCAGCCCAGTCGATGCTCCGCAGGCGCCGTCCGCAAGAGCCGCAGCCACCCACGACGCCATCTGCGCCACCTCGGCCGGTGTGGCGGCGCGGTCGATCTCGCCGATAAGCTTGCCACGAATGGCGCCGAGCCCGACCATTGAGGCCACGTTCACCGCGGGCCGCCAGCTGCCGACCTTGGCCCAGTAACTGGCGAAGTTGTCCCCAGGGGCGCCGGTGGCATCGGAGTCGCCGTCGGCGCCGACCACGATGGTGGTGAGCCCCTGGCGGATCAGCGACTCCGCGCGGGGATCGT
>JANLXK010000244.1:0-4253 GCA_031365045.1 Gemmatimonadota bacterium
GGACCTAGCTCGGTAAACTAGGTCCTTCGTCGCTAGCGCTCCTCAGGACGGTTCCGATCTTCCACCGGCTTACAGTCCCAGCGGCGCCTCATCGAGCGAGAAGAGCCAGAGATCGGCGCGGTGGTTGGTCGCGCCGGTCCCGAACTTCGGGACCTGGATCGGGTACGCGAAGGGCTGGACCTCCACCACGAGCCGGTGTCCGTCGGGGCTGATCTCGGGATGGCGGAAGAGCCAGATCGGCGCCAGGTCGAAATTCACTTCCGCACCAGTGGTCAGGTCCACCACCGAGATGCCCCCGCCTTCGTCCCGCTGGACCCATCCGCTATGCACGGCCTCATAGCTGAAAATGGTGCTGTCGCCCACGATGGCCGCGAGCGTATTCCCCCGCACCGACACGTCGCGCACCACCCGGCCAGAGCCGAAGTCGTGCACCGTATCCACGACGCCGGTCATCAGGTGGCGGCGATACACCCGCGAGTCGCCCCCGATGGTGTAGTAGATGGCGGTCGAATCGTCGCCCACCGCGACCGAGCTGGCCCAGTCGGTGCCGGGAACCGCGGTGAAGTTCGTGGTCGAGTCATCGATGAGATGAAGGAGCGTCACTTCCTGCCCGGTAAAGAACGTGTCGGTGCGGAAGGCCGATGTCTGGATGAACTCGAGCACGCCGAGGTACACCAGCTGGTCGGAGGCGATCCAGCGGAAGGTCCAGCCGATCACCTGCTGCTTGCCGGTGTTCGAGATGAAGGGAAGGGTGCGCACGACGCGGGAGTGCTGGATGTCGAACCCGTGCGCGAGCGCGATCCGGGGCGTGCCGGTCTTGTTGGAGAGCCGCCAACCGGTGGTACGAATGAACGTCACGTCGCCCGTGGGAGAGACCGAGGGCCACTCGTAGACGTCGGTGGTGTCGAAGCGGTCGCCCTCGATCTCGCACGTGCGCCACCGCTGGCTCCCGCCGTCGGGCGGGAGGAGGGCGATGCAGCGATCGCGGTCGTATTGCTGGTCCCCCCGCTCGGTGGAGTAGATGATCCCGGAGCCGTCGGGGAGCCACTGCGGGTGGCGGTCGTCGTACTGATTGAAGGTGATGGGCCGAGGCCAGACCCCGTCCCCGAAGGGGGGATAGTCGGGGATCTCCACCGGGGCGGTCTCGGTGTGAGCACAGGCCGCGAGTAGGAGGGCCGCGGCCCAGAAGGCGGGGCGCATAGTGCAATTATAGACGGACCTCCCGCCGCCAGACACACAACAGGGGCCGGCGGATCTCGAACTCGAATGGATGGCCGGGAACCAGAGACCCTGAGAACCCTGAAACCCTGAACCTTTTTTTCAGGGTCTCAGGGTTCTCAGGGTTCTCAGGGTCTCTGCCCCCGCCCATCTCAACGGATGTTTCGCGACTCAGTGTTTGAAGGCGATCGTCTGTCGGACCCGCACTCTCACTGCGGTCCCGTGTTTCCTGGCCGGACGGAAACGGCTGGTGGCCACCGCTTCCTGGGCCGCCGCGATGAAGCCGGCGTGGGTGGCCGAGAGGATCTCGATCGCGGCGGGATCGACCCGTCCCTCGGCATCGATGACGAACGTCAGCGTCACCGCCCCCACGATCCCCGCCTCGGCCAGCACTGCCGGATAGCGGAGACGACCAGCCGAGAGGAGCTGGGGAAGTTCATCCACCTCCGCTTCGCGGAAGATCTGTGCAAGTGAGACCGTATCGGTCCCGGGGTGCCCCGGCGCGGTCGACGGCGTCCCCGGAACGTCCGTGCCGGGGTCGACCCGCGGCACGCCAGGGAGTACGGGGGGAGGATCGGGGATCGGGAGGTCGGGGATCACCGGCGCACTGATGATCGGTGCCCCCGGGATCGTCGGGGTCGCGATGGTGGACGCGGTGTGGCTGACCGTCGGCAGCGGCCAGTCAATCGCGATGACCCTGGGATCGGCGATGAGCGCGGACGCCGTCGCACGGGTGACCCAGAGGGCGCAGGCGATCAATGCGGCGTGGATGAACGTGGAGGGGACAGCGGCCGCAAAGGATGACCGCGGCTGGGCGAGGGTGAACGACGGCATGCGGACTCCCGTGGCAAAGGTCTGACTGCACGATGCGCACGGGAGATGTCCGGGAGGCCCCGATGTTGATTACACGCCGATGACAGTGGCGTGAGGAGTCGCTGCGCTCAGTTCGCGGCCACCGGCGGGCGCTCCGGACACCCGGTGGGCTGGTAGGTGTCGGCCAGCCCCACGATCCGCCATCCGGCGGGGGTGCGGAGCAGCTGGACCGCGTCCACACCGCAGTGGCTGAAGGTGGTGCCAAAGTGGAAGTCGTACTGGGCCCAGAGCGTCGCGAGCGTCCCCTCGATGCGGATCTCGGGGTCGAAGAACCGCTCGATCCAGGGCTCGCGGGTGTCGCGGGCGATGAAGTCGGCGAACTGCGTCACGGTGAGCACCTGGATGATGGTGTCGCCGGTGGCGCGACGCACCCGCATCCCGGTGAACCGCGCGCCAGGCTCCATGACCCGGCGGAAAGCGGCAGTGTCCTTGGTGCGCATCGCGTCGGCCATGGCCTGCACCGTGGCGATCACGGCCGCCGCTTCTGGATGCGGCGTCGGGGCGACAGGGGCGCTCGGCGCGCACGCGGCGGCGAGCCAGAGGAGAATGAGCGGGGTCTTTGGCATGGCGCGCCTTACGGGAAGACCGCGCTCGGGGTGTCAGAGAACTGAGCGGTGGACGGAGGCTCGGAGTCGACCCCAGAGTCTGAAGGCGCGTGAGGCGCGAAAGGCGCCCAAGTCGATCCCAAGGAGGGACTGCTTGAGCGCCTTAAGCGCCTATCGCGACTTTGGATTGAGAGAGAGGCGCCGACCGGCAAGTTGCGCAATGACGTGGGGGGGTAGCTTGCAATCAGCATAGCACGCCAGCCGACAAGAGCACACCCACCGCGAGGTGGGGCCGCAAAGCCCGGGGTCTCTCGTAGATCGCCGCGCTGCCGAAGCTGGAACGACCGGAAGTACAAATACGGTCGCTGGCGTCCATCTCCCCTCGGGAGACCGCTGGCGACCGTTTTCCGTCGCGGAGCTCCCGAGTGACTCTGAGGTGATTCGTTGGTGACCGCGGCCGATAGCTTCGATCCGACCAACTCTACCTGCTGGGATACACCACCTTGAACGGAGCTCCTCGGATGAAGCGATTGGCGGTACTTCTCGTGACCGTGTTGGTGGCGGTCGCCTGTTCCGAAGGTCTACCCACCCAACCCCAACAAGACGCGAGTCCGCAGAACTACTACGAGCGGCTGTTGACGACCACGGCGGCTGCGGGCAAATGCCTGTTGTATCCGCCCACTTCACTAACGCAGCTCGGCAGCTGTCAAAGCGTCGACGCCGTTGTGACCCCAAAGAACTTTCACTGTGGATCGATTTACTACCGGTGTCAGGAGCAGAAGGACCCAATTCACTTCGTCTTCACTAAGTCCGCGTATGAAGTGGATGTGGTGACTGAGGGCCAGTACTATTGTGCCTCTCCCGACAAGGGGGTTGCATACTACTACTCGCGCGGCAAGCTGGTCGAGACCGGGCCGTTGTTCTTGAGCGATTCGGTGGGTGAGTGCTTGGCGCAGGAGATCGTGCTTGACAATGGAAATGTGCTATACGGTGTCGATTCGATGGCGCAACACGCCACCTATGTCTCACAGTACAAAGGGCCGATCGATTCCATCATCATCACGCGTCCGTTTCCGGACACCGTTGTCATCAGCTGGCCACCATTCTCCCGTAACGGCATCACCCTGATCAGTGATGTGAGTGCCAACTACATGTTCCAGTTGTTCGAGCACCCCGGTGACCAAGCGGCCACGTGCTTGACGGGGGTGGGACTTCTCGACCGCCAGCCAACCCGTGACTTCTTGAAGCTCCTCTGGGACAGCTCGCGGACCGGACTGCCAACGGGACAGAGAGTTGAATCAGGCGGCTATTTGTTTGAGGATACGCTTTCAGGCGATCTTATCTTCCGTACCTATTTTGACCGGGCGACAGATACACCCTGCGAGAACAACGACGTTCCGGTTCAGCCGTTCCCCGGCAGATTTGTCGGTATCGCCCACACACACCCGTATCAGGACGGCGACGTTCTCCCCAACAATTGTCGTCGGGGACCAGCTCCTCCCGGTAAGATTCGAATAGTGGATGAGCAGACGTTCGGTGGACCAAGTGGGGCCGATTTGGACCGACTGAGGGATGACAACTCCGCGTTGCAGGATTCAATTCCAATGATGATTGTCG